>JBKJOI010001003.1:0-7972 GCA_046595695.1 Haliangiales bacterium
GCTCGAGGTGGGCGCGCGTCTCGGCGAGGGCGGCGTCGACCCCGCCCCTACGGCTCTCCACCACGGATTCGGCTGCTTCGACGACAGCCAAGCCACGCGCAGCGGCCCGCTCCGTCGGGTACCCTCGCAATCCAGCCGTCCAGCCGCGTCGCGGGCAGTCGATGCCTCCGCGCTACCTGGGGGCGGAGGCGATGAGGACCGACAGGGCCGGCGTGGAGGCGGCCGGCGTCCTGCAGGCCCCTGGGGTCGCCAAAATCACGAGCCGGGGCACCGTGGCCCGCACGTGGAGCGATGCGGGCTGTCTAAGAAACGCGAGCAGTCTGGGGGGCATGGACCCTGCCTGATCCCCTTCAATCTCAGCGACTTATACGAGTGCGTTAATCTGCCGGTCAGAGGGCCGCTGGCTAAGTACCTGAAGTCTCGTCAGCCGCTTTCTGGTCTGTTAATCCGCGGGTCACCCACCGGTTTGGCCTCGTCTGAAGACGATTCTCCATTTGGCCCAAGAGGATTCTCAGTCAGATTGTTCGCCAGGTACCATTTCAAGGGAGCCCCCCCTTCCCAACGTGGGAGAACTTGCAAGTCACTGATTTCACTAATTAAATCCAGCTTAACTTCGAGCGTTCTAACGATCTTGCCAGCTGGCGAACTCGACCCGGGGATTGATACAGCGGTTACTGATCGGATGATCGGGTGTGACTCTGACCACTCTTCAGCGGACTTCCGGAGAGTCGACGTCAGAGAGCGCCGCTCGAGGCACCACAAGGACCTCGCAGCCATCGATTTCGATGCGCTCGACGAGGTGGCGCAGGTAGTTGAGACTCGCGTCACCGCCGCTCAGGATGAGCTGGCTCCATGCCTGACGAAAAGTCTCGATGTCGACGGGAGCGGCGGCCTGGTCCTCGGCAGCCTGGTCTGCGCCCCTGGCCGGCTGCCCGATAGCCGCGAGGAGCTGGGTCTCTTGAGCACGCATCCGCACCAGGCGCTCACGGCCAATCGCCGCGTGGGCTGGGCTGCGTTCGAGCTCCGCGGTCCACCTCTCGATCCGTTCGCGCAGAAACTCCAGCGCCGCTTGCTGCTGCGCTTGCCGCCGCGCCTCGCGTCGACTCCTTGGCCCGGCGTTCATGTCGCGGATTAGGACCTCGCACCGCTCGGTCGTGCACACAATTGCGACCAGGTGTCTGAGCACCGCAGTGTCGAGCTCCGCTACCGGCACACGCCCGCCCTCGCAGGCCAGCTTGCCGATGCGACAGGCGGTTCGGCAGTTGTAGTAGCTGTAGTAGAAGCTTCCGTCCGGCGTGCGCTTGCCCGAGGTCTCCAGCGTGTAGCTCGAATTGCATTTCGCGCAGCGGACCAGGCCAGCGAGGATCCTGCGGACGGAGGCGACCCGGCCTGGTGTTCGCTCCGGACAGCGGAGGTCGCGGATCCGTAGAGAGAGCTCACGCACGGAGCGCTCCACGATCGGCTCCACGGCAAGCTCGAGCCATTCGGAAGCATCCCGCAGCGCCTGCGTCTTCGGATCGTGCTTGCCCCAGTAGTAGGTGCCGGCGACCGCCGGCTCGGCCAGCACGCGGAGGACGATGTCCTTGGTCCACTGCTTGCCGTCGCGGTACAGGTGGCCTCGTTCGTTGAGCGTGGCGGCGACACGCTTCGCGCCATCGCGCGCCACGTAGAGCTGGAAGAGCTCGCGGACGACCGTGGCCTCCTGCTCGTTGGGCACGAGGACGTGGCGGAAGACGCCCTTGCGGATCTCGACCTGGTTGGTCGTGAACCCGTACGGCGTGAAGCCGCCCGGGAAGAAACCCTGCCGGATGATCTCGCGCAGCGCCGCAGTGGTCCTCATCCCGTTCAGCTCCGACTCGTACTGGTCGATGCATTCGAAGATGCCCTCGATAAGCTGACCCATGGGGTCGTCGTGGGTCTCCTGGCTGATCGAGACCACGCGGACGCCGATCTTGCGGAGCTTCTCCTTGATGACCCGTGCCTCCGTGGCGTTGCGGCTGAACCTGGATGTATGAGTGACGACGATCGTTCCGATCCGGCTCCCGGGCCGGAAGACTTCCTCCAGCATCTGTCGAAAGACTGGCCGATTGGAGTTCGTGCCCGTTCGCCCGGCCTCCAGATATTCGTGGGTGATGCCTTGACCGAGGCGTCTCGATTGCTCCTCGACGAGGTGTCTCTGCGCTGGGAGCGACAGCTCCTTCTCCGCCTGTTCGGGCGTGCTTACCCGTAGGTAGCTCACGCGATCGGATCGCCCCGATGCATCATGGCGCATGTCGCCCCTCGACAACCGCCTCGGTCCCCTCGTTGTCGGCGCGCCACATCTGCGAGCTGACCAGGATGGGTTCAAGTAGCTCCCATTCCCAGGTCGGGATCGTGGCCGGTAGATGTGACAGGCCGGTCACCAGCAACGGCAACCTACGCTTCGGACTGCTGCGCTTGTGGTTCATGACGAGCACCTCCGTCTTCCCCGCCAGGGATATGGCGGGTCCGCGGAACGCACATCCGGCGGTGCTGCTCGGCCGTACGACTTCGGCGCCGGCTTCGTCGTGATCCACTCTGGGCATGAATAGAGATCCACCTGACCGCGCCGCCGTGAGGGGCAGCGCGGCGGGATCGTGATCCACCTGGGGCAGTGGATCCGGGACGAGCGCTCGGGGGGCTACGACTCTTCGGGGTCGTCGGGCGGGAGCTTGGCGCCACGCTGCTTGGCGCGGTCGAGGGCGACCTGCTGGCGGTAGCTGGGGCCGTCGATGTCGATGCGGATGGCGTGCATGGCGAGGCGGTCGAGGATGGCGGCGGCGAGGGTGGCGTCGCCGAGGTACTTGCCCCAGGCGCTCAGCTTGATGTTCGAGGTGACGGCGGTGGAGCCATGGGTGTGCCGATGGTCGATGAGGTTGAAGAGGGTGTGTGCGGCGGTGGGTTCGTCGTCGCGCTTCTTGACCTGGCCGAGGCCAACGTCATCGATGATGAGTAGGCCGGGGGCCGCCCAGCGTTTGAGCCTCCGCGGGTAGGTGTCGTCGGCGAGGCCGGCGTAGAGGTCGTCGAGGAGGTCGACGCAGCGAGCGTAGCGGACGGCCATCTGCTGCTGGCAGGCGCGCAGGCCGATGGCCTGAAGGATGTGGCTCTTGCCGGTGCCGCTCTTGCCGGTGAGGATGAGGTCGTCCTTGCGGCGGACGAAGTCGAGACGAGCAATCTCGAGGATGAGGGGTTTGTCGAGGCTGGGCTGGAAGGCCCAGTCGAAGGCCTCGAGGGTCTTGCGCTCGCCGAGGCCGCTCTGCTGGATGCGCCGCTCGATGCTGCGCTCGCGCTTGGCGGCGGCCTCGGCGCCGAGGACGCGGTCGAGCAGCGCGGCGTAGGCGGGCTTCTCCTGCGTCGCCCACGCGAGGTGGTCGTCGAGCTGGTCGATGGTCTGGGTCAGGCCGAGGAGCTGGAGGTGTTGCCGGAGTCGCTCGGTGGTTTCGTCGGCGGAGGCGGAGGGGGAGGAGGTTCGCTTGGACTTGGGCATGCAGGCTCCTCGGCGGGCTCAGGGCGCGCGTGAGTGGACGACGAGGCGACCGGAAGGCGGTCGTACTCGTCGAGGTCGCGGGGACGGGTGTCGCAAGCACCGAGGCGCTCGTCGAGACGACGCGCGGTGTCCTCGGCGACGTACTCGGCGAGCCGGCGCGGCGTCGCGCGCGCGGTGAGGATGCGGGCGACGGCCTTCTGCTCGAAGGCACCGAAGGAGTGGGCATGGCCGAGCGCGCGGTCGAGGTCGGCGGTGGCGAAGCGCTCGCGCAGGAGCAGGATCTGGCGCGCGTGGTGGCCCGCCTGCCGCGTCGGATGGGCCCCGAGCAAACCGGCGAAAAAGGCCGAGGCCATCGAGCCCATCTGCTCGAAAGCGACGCGCAGCTGGTCGAGGTCGATGACTCCGCTGCGCCACGGCTGGTGCGTGCCCGGCGGCGCCACGTCCGTGCCGGTGCCGCGCGGCGCGAGCTCGTGGCGCGCGATGCAGCGCAGGTCGGCGGCGTAGACGAAGAGCTCGTGCTGCGTGACGCGGACGGGCAAGAGGTCGGTCACGTGCTCGTACGGCACCGCGTAGCGGTTGCCGTCCCACGCGACGAAGCCGTCGATGCTGCACACGCGGTAGACGACCCTCGCGGTGTCGTAGGCGTGCACGGGCAAAGGCACGAGCGCGAGCTGCTCGTCGGCAAACAGCTCGAGCGCGCTGCGCTTGAGCTTCTTGTGCTTGCGCACGTCACAGACCGCGTCCTGCCAATGGGCGAGCTGAGCGCGGAAGTCGTCGACGTCGCGGAAACTGCGCCCGTTGAGAAAACTGCGCTCGAATTCCCAGAAGCCGCGCTCGACGTGCGGCTTGTCATTGGGATGCGCCGGACGGCACGCCTCGGGCCGAAAGGCGTAGTGCGTCGCAAACGCCAGAAAGCGCGGATTGTAGATGGGCTGGCGGCCTTCCCAGCCGAGCACGACGGGCTTCTGACAATCGTACTTGCACACGCGCGCGGCGCCGCCGAAGCGCGCGAAGGCGGCGAGGTGTCCGTCCATCAGCGCGTGCAGGTCGCAGCGCGCGAAGACGCCGAAGCTCTTGCGGTGGCTGTAGACGAGCACGTACGAGAAGACCTGCACCGTCTTCCGGCCGGCGGCGGTGAAGTCGATCGTGTGCGGCGACCAGTCGCTCTCGGCCATTTCGCCCGGGCCGTGGTCGGGCGTCGGCAGGCTCGGCGTGGGCGCGGGCCGCGGCCGCGCGGCGCGCACGTACAGCTTGACCGCCGAGTAGCCGCCGTCGAAGCCGGCCGCGCGCAGCTCCTCGAAGACCCGCTGCGCGGTGATCTGCGGGTGGCGCGCGAGCAAGTCGGCGACCCGGGCGCGATGGTCGTCGATCTTGCGCAGTCGAGGCGCACGCGCGGCCGGCACCGGCAGCGCCGAGTGCGGCTCCTTGCGGGCGCTCTCATGCCCGGCGAGCAGCTTACGGACCGTGTTGCGGCTGATCGACAGCGCCCGCGCGATCGCGCGGCGCGTGAGGCCCTGCTGGCAGAGCGTGACCGCCTTGTGCGTCAGCTCCTCGCGAGTGGTCCAAGGCGACATGAGGATCCTTTCCGGTGACGGTGGTGATGGTCTGGTCGAGGGCCGCGAGCACCGGCGCGAGCGTCGCCAGCGCGTGCGCAGCGAGCTCGGCCGCGCGCGGCCCGAGCGCCGAGAGCGGCGGCCCGAGCAGGCGCGCCTGCAGGCGCGCCGCCACGCGCGTGAGCGTGCTGATGTCCGCCAGCAGCCACTCGGCCGGCGTGCGCTCGCGACGCGCCGGCCTGGGTGCCGCGCGTGGCGCGGGATGTGCGAGACGATCGTCGAGGAGTCGGGCGCGCGCCGCGTCGCTGTCACAGTCGAGCAGGTCAGAGACGAGCGCCGCGGTCTGTCGGCACGTGAGTCCGGTGCGCATGACCAGCTGCGCGGCCGGCCGCTGGTTGCAGCGTTGCAACTGAGCCAGGCTCGCGGCCGCGCTTGGCGCGAGCAGGGCGAGCCGCACGTCGGCCTGGAGCGCGTCGTCGAGGCTCTCGGCGAGCATCAGGCGGCGACAGACCCAGCTCTTGTGGCGGCCGAGCAGTCGACCGATCGAGGGCTGGTCGAGCTTGTCCTCGCGGTAGAGCGAGCGCACGAGCCAGGCTTCCTCGAGCTCGGTCAGCCCGCCGTGGTGGTGCAGCGCGTCGATGGCCACCTTCGCGCCGACGACGTCGACCGCGAGCACGTGCACGCACAGCTCGCTCCAGCCGAGCGCGCGCGCCGCGTGCAGCCGCTTGAAGCCGTCGACGACCTCGAGTCCGCCCTCGACCGTGAAGACGACGGCGGCCTGCAGCTGTCCGTGCTGCGTGAGCGACTGCCGCATCGCGGACAGCGACTCGGCCTCGCACAGGCGTAGCGCACCGAGGCGCTCGCCGAGCGCGTCGACACGCACCATGCGCTCGCTTGTCGCGGATGCATCCACGGGCGCCACCCGAGCACGCCGCGTCTCGCGAGTCGAAGCTGGTGCGTGACAGCCCGTCCCACGGCACCGCGGAACTCGTGCACCATTTCAGCCACCTGCACGACGAGGGTGGCGCGTGACCGTCGCCCTCACGGCGCCACTTCTGTCCCAGGATTCCGCGCCCAAGTCTGCAGAAGCGTTGGCAATCCGCGCACCAGGCTGGCGCGTGACCGCGCCGCCGCCCTGTCCCACGACTCGAGCAATCTCGCCTGGATTTCCGAGTACTTCGGCGGCGAGGCTGGCGCGTGACACGCGCCCTCGCCGCGCCGCTCTCGACACCGACGCTGACGCTCTCGCTCGTCGGCGCGATGCTCATACAGCTCATCCTCGCGACGTCCCCGCGCCTGCTTGCGCCGCCGCGTTGCCCGGCACGTCCCACCGCACACCCGCTGCGACTTCGCCGCCGACGGTGCCGCGTGGAACCACTGCCGGCACTCTGTGCACCGCCTTCGCCTCGTCGCTGCCTTCGCCATCGCGCGCGCAGCGTCGCCCGCCGCCGCCGCGGCCACGCCCTTCATCGCCGCGGCGTCCGAATCCCGAGTGGATCACGATCCCGCCGCAACCCACACCGCGCCCCGTCGCCAGCGTGGATCTCTACCCCGCCGCTGGGTGGATCACGCGTTGGCCGGCGCTAAAGGCCGTACGACGAGCAACATGCCGCGAAGCACGCCACGGTCATGACGTAGGATGGCCGCCTTGCTTGGTCACCGACGCGCTGCTGCCCGACTGCTTCTGCTGCTGGCGGTGTTCGTTCGCCTGACTTCCAAAATGGAAGTCAACGGGTTGCATTAGTCCCCCAAGTATTCGAAACCACGTCGCGTGTGGTTGGTCCAGCGCTTGCTCATCAAGGCCGCGCGATGAGCTCTTGCTGCGCACCCAGGTCAGCCGCGATCGCCGAGTCTCCGTGTCCCCGCTGCGGCGCGATCGGACGTCCGGTTGGCGATGAGACGATCGACGCCCTGGTGGTGCCGGCAGTGAAGGCGACGCTGCTCGTGGTGGAGCGCCGCTTCTGCAAGACGCCGAGCTGCTCGGTCGTCTACTACGGAGCCGATGGCGCCGTCGCGGACAAGGCCGAGTGCCGCGTGCGCGTCGGCCTGAAGGAGACCGAGCACCCCGTCCCCATCTGCTACTGCTTCGAGTTCACCCGCGCGGACGTGCGGCGCGAGCTCGTCGAGACGGGCGCGTGCACGATCCCGGCGCGCATCACCGCCGAGATCAAGGCGGAGCGTTGCGCGTGCGAGGTGAAGAACCCCGCGGGCGCGTGCTGCCTGGGCGAGGTGAACAAGGTCGTCAACGAGGAGCGCGTCGCGCTCGGCGCACCCGGACCATGCCGTAGCTCCTGAGCTTGCGCCAGAGGGTGTTCTCACCTATGCCGAGGGTCTTCGCGGTGACCTTCCGGTTGCCGCCGACGTGCTCGAGCACGGCCAGGATGTGGCGGCGCTCGGCCTCCGCGAGGGACAGGTCTTTCGCGAGGCTGGCGGCGGCCGGACGCGCGGCGCCGCGGATCTCCGGCGGCAGGTCGCCGGGCTCGATGCGCGGCTTGCCCTCGGCGAGCACGACGGCGCGCTCGATCGCGTTCTCCAGCTCGCGCACGTTGCCCGGCCAATCGTGGGCCAAGAGGAGGTCGAGCACCTCGGGCCCGAACGAGCAAGGGCCGCACGAGTGCTCCGCGCACGAGGTGCCGATGAACTGGCGGGCGAGCGGCAGGATGTCCTCGCGCCGCTCGCGTAGGGGCGGCACCTCGAGCGGCACGACGCGCAGGCGATAGAAGAGATCCTTGCGGAACGCCTTCTCACGCACCATCGCCTCGAGATCGCGGTTGGTGGCCGCGATCAGGCGCGCGTCAACGCGCACATCCCGCGTGCTGCCGACGGGCCGCACGGTGTGCTCCTGCAAGGTGCGGAGGAGCTTCACCTGCACCGCGGCCGAGGTCTCCCCGATCTCGTCGAGCAGCAGCGTGCC
>JBKJOI010000203.1:0-9981 GCA_046595695.1 Haliangiales bacterium
CTCCCGCCTAACCCTTCGACTTCCCTATCTTTCGCTTGTGGCACGGCCGTCGCATTAGGGCGCGCCGCAACCCAACAGCGGAGAGGGATAACAATGAGGCGCTTCGGATCGTGGACGATGGCTCTGGCGGTGGTGATCAACCTGGCGGCGTGCGTGGGCGAGGACGAGTCGCTCGAGGCCATCGACGAAGAGGACGAGCTCGCCGACGACGGCAAGTACGAGGCCTGGAACCAGGCCAACAACCCCGCGTTCGTCGACAGCACCTTCGTCTACGACATCGACCAGATCCCGGTCGAGGGCCACGCGAAGACGCCGCCCTGGTCGGGCGACTACTGGGCGACGCAGCGCGACTCGATCAACCACCGCTGGGACGGCTCGGACAGCCTGTCGCCCGCCGAGAAGATCGAGGCGGCGTTCGGCCTCACCGGCTTCAGCAAGAAGATCACCGACAACTTCGGCATCTACGGCCACGGTCGCCGCGCCTGCGACCAGGACAGCGAGTGCGCCGATCTCATGGACGGCTCGGCGTGCGCCAAGCCGCGCGGCGCCACTGGCGACAAGGCCGGCCGCTGCATCCCCGGCTGGTGGGGCATCTGCCACGGCTGGGCGCCCGCCGCGTTCGCCGAGCCCGCGCCGGTCAAGCCGGTGGTCAGAAACGGCGTCACCTTCTACCCGGGTGACCTCGAGGGTCTGATGTCGCTGGCCTACTCGGAGAACCTGCCCACCAAGTTCATCAGCGAGCGCTGCAACAAGGAGAGCGTGCGCTTCGACAACACCGGCCGCCCGGTCGCCGGCGAGAGCGCGTGCTTCGACACCAACGGCGGCACCTTCCTGGTCGTCGTCGGCAACATGCTCGGCCTGCGCCAGACCAGCCTGGTCGAGGACCGCACGTACACCGACCAGGTGTGGAACCAGCCGGTGCGCGGCTACAAGATCACCAACGCCGTGGGCGGCAAGCTCAAGGAGGTCCCGCTGGCCGAGGCGCTGCGCCTGCTCGGCCTCGACCTGAGCTTCACCAGCGTGCTGGCCGAGACCACCATCGCCAAGGACGCGCGGCAGAGCGGCGTGTACACCGCGACCGCCAGCGGCGAGCTCACCATCAAGATGTCGGGCACCGGCGACGCCGACCTGTACGTCAAGAAGGGCGCCACGCCCACCGACGCGGTCTACGACTGCCGTCCCTACGAGGGCAGCTCGTCGGAGGTCTGCAAGCTCACCGTCGCCAGCGGCGACCAGGTGCACTGGCTGATCACCGGCTTCGCCGCGACCTCGAAGGTCGCGCTCGGCGTCGGCGTCCCGGGCAGCTCGAACGGCTACCAGTACAACCCGCGCGCCAAGCGCTTCTTCCACATCGAGATGGACTTCCAGTACATCACCGAGTCGCAGCCGGCGCGCGAGTCGCACGTCGACGTGATCGACAACTACACCGTCACCGATCACTACTCGTTCCTGGTCGAGACCGACCTCGCGGGCAAGATCATCGGCGGCGAGTGGCTCGGCGCCAGCAACATGCTGCACCCCGACTTCCTGTGGTGGCCGTCGGGCAAGCCGACCGGCACGCTGCCGGGCGGCCTGACCTACGCGATGGTCAAGGAGATGAACGACGAGGCCGCCGACCGCGCCACCCTGCCCGGCCCCGCCGGCGAGACCACCGTGCTGTTCAGCAACGAGAAGGTCGTCTCGGCCTCGAAGTACGCGACCGTCGGAGTCCCCGGCGGCAAGACGCTCACCGTGACCATGACCGGCACGGGCAGCGGCAACGCCGACCTGTACGTGAAGATCGGCCGCAAGCCGACCTTGACGAGCTTCGACCGCGCCTCCACCGGCGCGACCTCGAGCGAGACCGTCAGCGTCACCGCGCCGGGCGCGGGCGGTACGTACTACGTGCGGGTCCGTCCGACCACGGGCACCTCGTTCGTGAACGTGACCGCGACGATCCGCTAAGCAACCGCACCGCGTGAGCTCCTCACGCTGACTTCGTCTCGCAGCTCCGACACGCCACCGATCATCGCATCGGTGGCGTGTGCATTTTCGGCGCCGGCGCGCGCGCCCGGCGTCGTAGGGTACCGGCATGAAGCTGACCCGACGCTCCTTCCTCCTCGGCAGCTCGGCAGGCGCCGCGCTCGCGGTGCTGGCCGCGCCCGGGCAAGCGCGGCTCGCCGACGCCCGAGGCCTGCTCACCGATCCGACCCTCGACGAGCTCATCCAGCGCACGCTCGCGGCCGCCAAGAAGGCGGGCGCGACCTACGCCGAGGTGCGGATCGTGCGCCGCCGCGACGAGAGCGTCAGCACGCGCGAGGACCACGTCGAGAACGTGGCCTCGGCGGAGAGCTACGGCGTGGGCGTGCGCGTGGTCGCGGGCGGCGCGTGGGGCTTCGCGGCCACGTCGCGCGTGCTCACCGCCGACGCCGTGCGCGCGGCGCAGAAGGCGGTCGACATCGCCCGCGCCAACGCCAAGTTCGTGGTCAGGCCGGTGACGCTCGCGCCGGTGCCGGCGAACGTCGACGTCTGGCAGACCCCGCTCGCGCGCGATCCGTTCAAGATCCCGCTCGGCGACAAGGCCGACTTCCTGCTCGCAATCAACGCCGAGGTCATGAAGGTGAAGGGCGTGAAGTTCGTCAGCTCGTCGTTCAGCGGCCTCTCCGAGTGGAAGCTGCTCGCGACCAGCGACGGGGCCTATGTCGAGCAGGAGATCGTGCGCGTGTACCCGAGCTACACCGCCACCGCGGTCGACGAGACGCGCGGCGAGTTCGTCTCGCGTGCCCACGAGATCCAGCCCATGCAGGCGGGCTGGGAGTACGTCGAGGGCTCGACCATGCTCGCCGACGCGCGCCGCATCGGTGAGGAGTCGGTCGAGAAGCTGAAGGCGCCCTCGGTGACGCCGGGCCAGCGCGACCTGGTGCTGACGCCCACGCACCTGTGGCTCACCATCCACGAGTCGGTCGGGCATCCGACCGAGCTCGACCGCGCGCTCGGCTACGAGGCCAACTTTGCCGGCACATCCTTTGCTACCGTCGACAAGCTGAACAAGCTCTCGTTCGCGGCGCCGCACGTGTCGTTCTACGCCGACAAGACCACGCCAGGCGGGCTCGCGACCTGCGGCTACGACGACGAGGGCGTGAAAACGCAGCGCTGGGATCTCATCAAGGACGGCAAGTTCGTCGGCTACCAGACGACGCGCGAGCAGGCCGGCTGGATCAGCGAAAAGGAGTCGCGCGGCACCAGCTACGCGCAGGACTTCAAGTCGTTCCCGTTCCAGCGCATGCCCAACGTGTCGCTCGCGCCCGGCGCCAAGGAGCGGAGCCTCAAGGACATCGTCGCCGCCACCGACGACGGCGTCCTGATCTCGGGCAACGGCTCGTTCTCGATCGACCACCAACGCTACAACTTCCAGTTCGGCGGCCAGGCCTTCTGGGAGATCAAGAAGGGCAAGATCACGCGCATGCTGCGCGACGTGGCCTACCAGGCCAACACGCTCGCCTTCTGGCACTCGCTCGATCTGCTGGGCGGGCCGTCGTCGTGGCAGCTGGGCGGCGCGATGAACGACGGCAAGGGCGAGCCCAGCCAGTCGAACGCGGTCAGCCACGGTTGCCCGCCGGCGCGCTTCAAGAAGGTCAACATCCTCAACACCAGCGCACGGCGGGCCTGACCATGACACTCGATGCCAAGAGCTCGAAGAAGCTCCTCGACGACGTCCTCGCCGTCGGCCGCAAGGCCGCGCCCGGCGCCGACCTCCGCCTGTCGTTGACCTCGGGGCGGCGCGCCAACACGCGCTTCGCCCGCGGCGAGATCACCTCGGCCGGCGATGTCGACGATACCGTGCTCAGCGTGACGGTCTCGTTCGGCAAGCGGCACGCGGCGGCGCGCACCAACCAGGTCGACGCCGCCTCGGTGCGGGTAGCGGTGGCCAGCGCGGCGCGCCTGGCCAGGCTATCGCCGGAGGATCCCGAGTGGATGCCGGCGCTCGGCGCGCAGAAGTACAACCCGCAGAAGGGCGCCTTCGACCCGGCCACCGGGGCGCTGACCGCCGAGACGCGCGCAGCCGCCGCGGGCGCGACCATCACCGCGGGCGCCGCCGCCAAGCTCGACATGTCGGGCTTCTTCGAGCACAGCGGCTCGAGCCAGGCGCTGGCGACCTCGGCGGGGCTGTCGGCGTGGCGGCAGTGGACCAGCGTCGGCTTCACCTGCACGGCGCGCACCCCCGACGCCTCGGGCTCGGGCTGGGCGGGCGCGAGCTCGAACCGCATCGCCGACGTCGACGCCGCGGCCGCCGCGCGCATCGCCGCCGACAAGGCGGTCCGCTCGGCCAAGGCGCGCCGGCTCGAGCCCGGGCGCTACACCGTGATCCTCGAGCCGGCCGCGGTGGCCGAGCTGGCCGGCTTCATGACCTCGGCGCTGGCGGCACGCTCCGCCGACGAGGGCCGCTCCTTCTTCTCGAAGAAGGGCGGCGGCAACAAGCTGGGCGAGAAGATCCTGGGCGACGCGATCACGCTGCGCTCGAGCCCGGCCGACGTCGCGACCGGCGCGGCGCCCTTCGACAACGAGGGCCTGCCGCTCGCGCCCATCACGTGGATCGACAAGGGCACCGTCTCGGCCCTGTACTACTCGCGCTACTGGGCGCAGAAGCAGGGCAAGCAGACGACCGGCCAGTACTCGAGCTTCGAGCTGGTCGGCGGCACGGCGAAGCGCGAGGAGCTCTTGAAGGGCGTCAAGAAGGGCGTGCTCATCACGCGCTTCTGGTACACGCGCTGGGTCGATCCGCAGACCATCCTGATCACGGGGCTGACGCGCGACGGCGTCTTCTTGGTCGAGAACGGCGACATCGTGGCGCCGGTGAACAACTTCCGCTTCAACGAGTCGCCGATCACGATGCTCAAGAACGCGGACCTCATGACCGCGAGCGAGGTCGCCCCCGGCGGCGGCTGGCGCGCGCCGGCGCTGCGCACGAACGAGTTCAACCTGGCGTCGGTGTCGGAGGCGGTCTAGCGAGCCGGTCGCAGCGGCTCGCGGCGCCTGCGGCGCCCTCGGGTCGCGGCCGCGGCGGCGAGCAGCGCGAGCACGAGCGGCGTCGCCGCGCCGCCTCCGCCGCCCGGGGCGCTGACGGCGCAGCCGCCGGCCAGGCCACCGTCGTCGCCGTCGTTGCCGTTGCCCTCGTTCGGATCATCGCCGGGGCCCGGGCCGCCCGGGCCGCCCGGGCCGCTCCCCGCCGCGAGCACCAGGATCTCGATCGTCACGTCCTCGGGGCCGAACCAGGTCACGCCTTCCTGCACCAGGCCGAAGCTCTCGCTCAGCATCGTGTCAGTCGTGACGTCGGGCGCGTGGATCATGAAGGAGAAGCGTCCGGTCGCGCCGGGCGGCGTGTTGGCGTCGACGCCGGTGGCGCGCGCGGCGGAGATCCAGTTCTCCTGGTCGAAGAGCGCGCTCGCACGGTCACGCGGCTGCGTGGTGCCCAGGAACGTGCCGCCGGGCGTCCACGTGGTGGTGCCGGTGTTGACGAGCTCGACCCACACGCGCACCCGCTCGCCCGAGACAATCTCGGCCGGGACGTCGCTGGTGTCGCGCGCTGCGTTCCACGCGCCGTCGTCGGGCGGCGAGGTGCAGTCGCCGCCCTGCGCGAAGCCGCCGGCGGGCGCGGCGGCCAGGCGCGCCGCCGTCGCCGGGCCGTAGCCGCCGTCCTCGTCCACGGGGTCGCCGGGGTGGTTGCGGTTCCACAGCCGCTGGAACGCCAGCACGTCGGCGCCGCGCAGATCCGGCGAGGCCAGGTGATCGAAGTGCACCGGGTCGCCGGGCACGGTGTGGCCCCAGCCGTGGTTGCCCAGCGCGCCGATCCAGGCGCTGTAGTTTTCCACGTCGAGCGCGCGGCCGCTCTCGTGGTTCGAGCTACCCGGCTCGGCCGCCGCGGTGATGCCGCAGCGGCCCTGCTGGAACCAGCGGTAGAGCAGGTACTGCTGGACCACCGTGCGGTACGCGCTGTTCACTTGCAGCGTGCCGCCGTTCGCCGCGACCGCGGCGAGCAGGTCCGCCTTGGCCTCGGGCGCGATGTACGGCAGCACCGCCGAGCCGGTAAACGAGATGCCGTTGCCCTCCTCGAATGGCACCAGCGTGCCCGGCGCCATGCAGTCCACCTCCTTGGCGATCTGTATGGACAGCCCGATCACCACCGACGTCGAGCACGACGCGTCGACGAAGTCCTCGACGTCGACCGGCAGCGCCAGGCGGCCGAGCTCTTCATCAGCGGGGTCGCTGCCCGCGCAACCGGCGAGCGCGACGACCACCAGGAGCGACATGTAGCCCTGGGAACCGCGGCCCCAGGACCGAGCCCGGCGCTGCCCACGGCCGTTTGCAGCCGAGGGGGTCGATTCCAGAAGATTCAAGGGGTTGGCGAGTAGAGTAGCGCGCACGCCACGAGTCATCGCAACTCGCGTGCCGCGGCTCCGTGGGGATAGTCTGGACCCGTGATGCCACCTCACCGGCACGGACACTCGAGCACCCTGCTCTGCCTGGCGCTACTCCTGGGCGGCTGTGGCCGGCGCGAGCCGGCGAACGCACCGGCGGAAGCGGCCACGGCAGCTGGAGGCGCGGACGCCGCGGACGCCGCGGTTCGCGCCGACCGCTCCGGGCTCACCGTGGCTGTAGACGCTCGTGTCGAGCTCTTCTCCATCCTCTGTCGCCTCGCCGGTTACCGGGAGTACTCGCGCGCGCCGCGCAGCCCGTACCTCGACGCGATGGAGGCGTACTTCGCGGCGTTCCGCGACCACCCGGCGGTCCAGCGCACGGCCGAGCTGAAGGCGTCGCACTCCATCAGCCACGACGCGCCGATCACGCTCGCGCTCTACCTCGACCCGGGCACGCTACAGCCGATCCGGCCGCTCGCACCGCGGCCACCCGGGCTGGATCCGCGCTGGGAAGGCGTGGCGATCGACGCCTATCTCGAAGAGGTGCGCGCGTTCGCGCAGGCCTCGGGCTTCGAGGCCTTCTGGGCGGCTCAGCAGCCGTACGTGAGCCGCGTCGAGGAGCGCTACCGGGGCTTCCTGGGCGCCCTGCCGATCATCGCCTGGTTCGACGGCGTCTTCGGCAAGCGTGCGGGCGCGCGCTACCGGTTCGCCCCCGGGCTGATCGTGTCCCCGATGAGCTTCGCCGCGCGCATCGTCCACGAGGACGGCAGCGAGGACGTCGCTCAGGTCGTCTTCCTCGAGAACCCCGATCCCGAGGGCCTGCCACGGCCGACCGAGACGACGCTGGAGGTGACCGTGCACGAGATCGCGCACAGCTACGTGAACCCGGCGCTCGATCCGCGCATGAGCGAGCTCGAGGCGGCCGCGCGGCCGGCGTTCGCGCGCGTCGAGGCGGCGATGGCCCGGCAGAGCTACCCGGCGTATTCGTTCATGGTGAACGAGTCGGTCGTCCGCGCCGTGACGCTGCTGTTCCTGCGCGAGCGGTCGACGACGGCGCACGCGACCCGGACGCTCGCCGCCGAGCGGAAGCGCTCGTTCCTGTGGATCGGCGAGCTCGCCGACGCCCTGGCCGCGCGCCGCGCCGAGCGCGCGGGGCGGCTGGGGCCGGACGACCTCGTGCAGGTCACCCGCGACGTGCTCGCCCGCTGGCTCGCGGCCACGGAGTAGCGCCTCGCCGCCGTGAGGCGATCCGGCGCTCTAGTACCTCGCCACCGTGAAGATGACCGGTACGGTCGGCGCCGCCGGGCAGCTCGATCAGGAGCTCCGGTAAGCTCAAAAAAGGCAGGCCTGCCGCGGATCGGTACGACCTTGCTCGCGGGCCCGGGCGAGCGCGCGCTCGACGTGCGCGCGGGCGACGAGGTGACCACGCTGGACGTGCGGCTCGGCGACTAGATGTCCTCGGCTGAGATCTCGATCCGTTCATGCCCGAAGCGGCCTGCCCGTGTAGGTCCAGCGGAACGGCTTGGCGAGAACGTCGTTGAAGTAGTCGATGAACTTCGCCGTGCGCGAGCGCAGGTCCTCGAGCGAAGTGAAGCTCGCGCGCTTGAGGAGGCGGCGCGCCAAGATGGAGAACCAGATTTCGACCTGGTTCAGCCAGGAGCAGTGGCGGGGCGTGTAGACGAAGCGAATCCTATGAGTCGGGTCCTCCAGAAAGGCCCGACGAGATTTCTTGGACTTGAGGATGCCACGCTTGCCCTTGGCGCCGAGATCGTCGCCGATGTTGCACCGACGCGCGACGAGTTCAACGAGCGTCGCCGCACGGTGGGTGTCGAGTTGATCGGTGACGAAGATCCATCCCGCGTCGGGATCGGTCTCGACGGTTCGGTCGATGTGGGCGACGAAGTCAGCTTCCGTTCGGGTCGGTCCGATCGATGGACTGATGACCCTGCCGGTCACGACGTCGAAGTTTGCGATCAGCGACAGGGTACCGTGGCGGACGTACTCGAACTCGACGCGTTCGACGAGGCCGGGTCGGACGGGCTTGGTGGGATGCAGCCGCTCCAGCGCCTGCATCCCCGTCTTCTCGTCGGTACTGATCACGTGCGTGCCGGCTGCCGCGAGTTGCCGAGCGTCCCGGTACGTGTCGCAGATGTTCTCAACGTCGGATTGGTACTGCTCCGGGTTTTCGCGCTTGTCCTGCGAGGTCAGCCAGTACTGGCTCTTGTGCGGTCGCAGGTCCGCTTCGCTAAAAAACGGTCGACCTGTCGTGGGGAGATGCTCTCGACAAGGCCTCGCTTGATGGCTTCACGCGCGAGTTCCGGAGGGGTCCAGTTCGACACGGGAAGCCCGCTCTCCGCCGGGGGCTCACAGGCCAGCGCGATGATTCCAACCACCTGCTCAGGCGTGAACTTTGGCGGTGCGCCGCACCGGTCGTCGTCGGCGAGGATCCCGATGATCAGCTTCTCGAGATCCTTGTCTGACGCGTTTCTCTTCTCGGCGGCGATCAGGGCAGGCCTCGCCTTGGCCCACCGATGGCGCCAGCGGCGCACACGCTGGCGGTCGATGCCCAACTCATCGGCTTGGGCCTCGTTTCCCCATCCCTCAGCGGACAGGAGAATGATGCGACAACGCTCCACCACCCGCTGCGGTGCCGCTTTCGCCCGTGCGAGCGGCTCAAGTAGCCCCCGCTCCCTTTTCGTCACCGTCACCGCGACCGACTGCTTGCCCACGCGATCCTCCTCGGAAGATCGCGACACAATGATCCTCACCAGGCCAACTTGCAATCAGCGGCTCGCAAATTCAGCCGAGGACATCTAGGCGTTGGATGCCCGTCCAGGCCCATCCAGAACGGACCGACGTGTGACCCTGCGTTAGCACCCAGAGAAGCGGGATACGATTTGAAGGCCGGCCACCAACTATCGTTGAGGCAATGAGCGGAGCGGGGCACCACGAGAGCCTTTTCAAGGGATGCGTAGGGCGAGTCGAGCAGGTTCTCGTAGGCCGTCCAGAGAGTAGAGGGGGCCGCGTTGAAGCACATGGCCAAACCCGTCACGTCGTAGACGGCGACATCGTCATCGCCAACCGGATCATAGTCCGTGACCTTGTATCGCAAGGTCGAAGAGGTTACGACGCTCCGACCGTTGGGAGTGGCGACGTGATTGTTCTCCGGCCACTCGACATGTGGGTTCCTCAGGTCCGGCGAAGTGCCAATGTCCGAGGTTCCGCTACGCAGCAGATACTGATCGGTCATCTCGAATGGGCCTCGGAACGCAGAGCCCAAGCCCGCGCCGCTGAGGACGCGCAACGCCAGGACCGCGCGGCCCATCCGATGATTCATCCGCGCACGACGGTTGCGGTCAGTCTCAATACTGCAACTCGTGTGCGAGCAGAAGAGGCTTGGATGGAGTTCGCTTACACCGGCGGCTGTGCAAGCTCGCGTGCTATTCTCCCGCTTGTCGTACGCGACTCCAGTGCAGGGCCAGGCAGTTGACGCTGGCGGTGTATCGAAGACGGAACCCGTCTTGAAGATGGGGGTGCCATCGAGGGTGATCGCACTGTAGTCGTCGGGACCCGCTTCCCATCCGAT
>JBKJOI010000248.1:0-4547 GCA_046595695.1 Haliangiales bacterium
CGCTATGTGGCGTTCTGGAACGACGAGGCCAGGCTCACCCGCATCGCCGAGTCCGGCTGTGCGCTGCTGGTCGACCTCGGCGCGCTCACCGGCCACCACGGCGGCCGGCAGCAGAAGGCGGCCCGCCGGCTGGTCGAGTCGGGCCTGGCGCACGCGGTCGCCTCCGACGCCCACACCCCCCACGACGTGGAGGTCGCTCGCGAGGGCATCGCCTGGATCCGCAAGAAGCTGGGGCTGGACGCCGTGAGCCGTTTATGCGACGAGAATCCCCGCCGACTCCTGGCGGGACAGGCACCTGAATAGCAAGCCGGAACGAAAACAAGGGGATAGCGAAATGTCCACGTTGGTGAAGAAGATCAAGAGCCACGAAGCCGTCGTCGCCGTCGTCGGCATCGGTTACGTCGGCCTGCCGCTGGTCGTCGAGGTCGCGCAGGCCGGGTTCAACGTCATCGGGTACGACAAGAGCGTCGAGAAGGTGAAGCTGCTCGCCGCCGGGAAGTCGTACATCGGCGATATCTCCGACGAGACGCTCGCGCCGCTGGTCAAGGCCGGCAAGATCACGTCGTCGACCGACCCGAACGCGCTCGCCAAGGCCGACGTCGTCATCATCTGCGTGCCCACGCCGCTCAACAAGACGAAGGACCCCGACAACTCCTTCATCATGGCCGCGGCCGACGACCTCATGCCGCGCCTGCACAAGGACACGCTGATCGTCCTCGAGTCGACCACGTTCCCCGGCTTCACCCGCGAGGTGCTGGTGCCGCGGCTCGAGGAGACCGGGCTCAAGGTCGGCAAGGACATCTTCGTGGCCTTCTCGCCCGAGCGCGTCGATCCGGGCAATGCGAAGTTCCAGACCAAGAACACGCCCAAGGTCGTCGGCGGCCACACCAAGAACTGTCTGGAAGCCGTCGTGGCCATGTACGGCGAGTGCCTCGAGAAGCTCGTCCCGGTGTCGTCGTGCGATGCCGCCGAGATGTGCAAGCTGCTCGAGAACACCTTCCGCGCGGTCAACATCGGCCTCGTCAACGAGGTCGCGATCATGTGCGAGAAGCTGGGCATCAACTCGTGGGAGGTCATCGAGGCCGCGGCGACCAAGCCGTTCGGCTTCATGGCCTTCTACCCGGGCCCCGGCATCGGCGGCCACTGCATCCCGCTCGACCCGCACTACCTGTCGTGGAAGCTGAAGACCCTCAAGTACAACGCGCGCTTCATCGAGCTGGCCGACTCGATCAACAGCTCCATGCCGCACTTCGTGATCACCCGCCTCGCCGACGCGCTGAACGATCGCGAGCGCTCGATCAAGGGCTCCAAGCTGCTGGTCCTGGGCGTCGCCTACAAGCGTGACATCGCCGACGAGCGCGAGTCGCCCGCGCTCGACATCATCGAGCTGCTCAAGACCCGCGGCGCGCATGTCTCGTACCACGACCCCTACGTGCCCCACTGCGAGATCGGCCACGACAGCCACCACAAGATGTCGAGCGTGCCGTTCGAGAACCTGGGCTCGTACGATGCCGTGCTGATCATCACGGACCACAAGGTGATCGACTATGCGAGAGTCGTCGCCGAGTCCAAGCTGGTGATCGACACGCGCAACGCCACCAAGAACGTGAAGGCCGGCGCCAAGGCTCCGATCATCCTCCTCTAAGCGACCCCTCCGAACCCGTGAAGTTCGTCGTCAACCTCGCCCTCTCCCTCGCGGTGCTCGCGCTGTGCCTCTGGCTGGTCTGGCCGAACGCACACGTGCGCGCCGAGCTCGAGGTCACGCTGCGCGGCCTCGAGCTGGCCAGCTTCTGGCCCTACCTGGTCGGCTACCTGACGCTCCTGGGCGCCACGCACTTCTTCCGCGCCTGGCGCTGGAACAACCTCCTGCGCCCCATCGGCATCGAGCTGCCCGCGGGCCGCCTGCTCGCGATCTCGTCGATCGGCTTCATGGCCATCCTGGCGCTGCCGGCGCGCCTGGGCGAGTTCGCGCGCCCGGCGCTGCTGCGCAAGCGCGGCCAGGTCTCGGCCACGGCGGTGCTCGGCACCGTCGCGGTCGAGCGCATCGTCGACGGCCTGGCGGTGTCGCTGCTGGTGTTCGGCTGCTGCTTCGCGCTGCGCGGGCCGGGCGCCCCGACCTGGATGATGCCCACGGCGTACGCGTCGCTGGGCATCTTCCTGTCGGCGATGATCTTCCTCGCCTTCGCGATCCGCTGGCCCGAGCCGACCGTCAGGTTCTGCGTCCACCTGACCCTCCTGCCCCGCCTGGCGCCGCGCATCGCCCGCAAGATCGAGCAGATCCTGCTCAAGCTCGTCAGCGGCTTCACCGTGCTCAAGCATCGCCAGGAATTTGCGATGTTCGTGCTGTGGAGCGCACTCTACTGGGGAGCCAACGGCATGGGAATGTGGGTACTGGCACGCGGCATGGGCCTGGATCTCTCGATCATCGGCGCGTTCGCGACGATGGGCCTGGTCGCGGTCGGCATCACCCTGCCCAACTCGCCCGGCCTGGTCGGGCAGTTCCACTATTTCGTCAAGCTGGGCCTGTCGCTGTACGTGCCGGCCTCGGTCGCCGCCTCGAAGGGGCTGGCCTACGCCATCCTGCTGCACGGCATCCAGGTGGTCTGGTACATCGGCTTCGGCGTCGCGTCCATGCTGGCGCTCGGCGTCGGCGTCCACGATCTCGTCGGCCGCGGGGCGTTCTCCGAGCCCAGCGCCAACGAGTCCGGCGAGGCGGCGGCGTGACCCGGCGCCGCGTGCTCACGCTCGTCACCCTGGCGGCGGGCGCGTGGCTCGTGGCCGGCGTGCTGGTGCCGCGCGGCGCCGGCGCCGAGATCGCGCGCCTGGTGGCCTACCCGATCGATCGGGTGTGGCCGGCGGCGGTGCGCTTCCTGCGCGTCGACGAGAAGCTCAAGATCATCGAGAAGGACGCCGACTCGGGCTACGTGCTGTTCGAGCTGGTCCAGGACGGCAAGACCTTCCAGGGCTCGCTGCAGCTGTCGCGCACCAAGGATCCGGATCGTCGCGAGGCCACCCGCCTGGCGCTCAAGATCGCCGGCCGGCCCAGCTACGTCGAGGACGCGCTCGTCGAGCGCTTCGAGCGCAAGCTCAAGGAAGAGCTGGGCGATCCGGCCCCGCCGCCGCCCGCGCCGGCCCCGCCGCCCGCCAGCTCCAAAGACGCAGGAACCGCCGAGAAGCCGAAGGCCACGCCCGACGGCAGGTGATATGTTCCCCGCCATGTCCGGGGCGCTTGTCGATCTTCGTTCCGATACCGTGACCCGGCCGAGCCCGGCAATGCGCGAGGCCATGGCCCGCGCCGAGGTCGGCGACGACGTCTACGGCGAGGACCCCACGGTCAATCGCCTGCAGGAGCGCGTCGCCGAGCTGCTCGGCGTCGAAGCCGCGCTCTACGTGCCGTCGGGTAGCATGGGCAACCAGATCGCGCTCAAGGTGCACACGCGTCCCGGCGACGACGTGATCATCGGCGAGGGCGCGCACAACTTCCTCTACGAGTCGGGCGCGGCGGGCGCGATCGCCGGCGTGCAGATGTCGATCGTCGGCCAGGGCGGCCTGTTCAGCGTCGACGACGTGCGCGGCGCGTACAAGGTCGACAACCACCACTACGCGCCGACGCGCCTCGTGTGCATCGAGAACACGCACAACCGCGGCGGCGGGCGCATCTGGCCCGAGGCCGACGTGCGCGCGATCCTCGCCTTCGCGCGCGCGCACGCGCTGGGCACGCACCTCGACGGCGCGCGGCTGTGGAACGTCGCCGCCGCCACCGGCCAGGATCTGCGCGAGCTCGCGCGCGGCTTCGACACCATCTCGGTGTGCCTGTCCAAGGGTCTGGGCGCGCCGGTCGGCTCGCTGATCGCCGGCAAGAAGGCGCTCGTCCACGACGCGCACCGCGTGCGCAAGATGCTCGGCGGCGGCATGCGCCAGGCCGGCATCCTGGCCGCGGCCGGCCTGTACGCGCTCGAGCACCACCGTGCGCGCCTGGTCGAGGACCACCAGAACGCGCGCCTGCTGGCCGAGCGCCTGGCCGAGAGCAAGGGCTGGACGGTCGAGCTCGCGTCGGTCGAGACCAACATCGTGATCGCACAGGTCGCGCGCGACCCCGACGAGGTGGTCGCCCGCGCCAAGGCCGACGGCGTGCTGATAGGCTCGCTCGGCGGCGGACGCGTGCGGCTGGTGACGCATCTGGATGTGGATCGAGCGGCGTGCGAACGGGCCACGGAAGTCCTGCGCCGTGCGGTCTAGTCGCGGCAGGCAGCGCGCGGCACTCGCCGCGGCGGCGCTGGTGGCGAGCCTGGCGAGCGTGGCCCTGGTCGCGTGCGCCACGGCCCGGCCGCCCGCCGAGCTCGCGCAGGCCGAGCGGCTCGAGCAGCGCGGCGACGACACGGGCGCGCTCGTGGCCTGGGATGGCGCGGTGCGCGCGTGCCCCGAGCTCACCGACCGTTCGCTGCGGCGCAAGTCGTGCGCACAGGCCATGGCCGGGCGCGCGTTTGCGCACGAGCGACTCGGCCGCGAGGACGAGGCGATCGCCGCGTGGCTGGGCATGGCCAAGG
>JBKJOI010000284.1:0-4827 GCA_046595695.1 Haliangiales bacterium
GGCACCGACGGCACCGACGGCACCGACGGCACCGACGGCACCGACGGCACCGACGGCACCGACGGCGAGGACGGCGGCTCGGCCGTGGGCGGCTTCCGCCTCGTCTCCAAGTTCACCGCCCCGGGCGGCCCGATCGCCGAGATCGTCACCGCGACTCCCGATGGCAACGTGCTCGCGTACACGCGCGGCCCCGATCAGTCGGTCGGCTTCGTCGACATCTCCGATCCGCTGAGCCCGCTCGATCTCGGCGTCGTGAGCATCGCCGCCACCGTGAGCGGCAACGCCGGCGAGGCCACCTCGGTGGCCATCACGCCCGATGGCCAGTACGCGCTCGCGGTGGTCAAGAACACCGCCAACCCGATCACCAGCGCGGATCCTGGCGCGCTCGTGTTCATCGATGTCGAGACCCGCACCATCGTCGGTCAGATCGCGGTCGGTGTCGGCCCCGACAGCATCCACCTGACTCCCGACGGCACGCGCGCGGTGATCGCCATCGAGGACGAGGAGAACCCCGACGCGAACGGCGTCGCGCAGGCGCGCCCGGGCAGCGTGCAGGTCGTGACGATCGACTACACCACGCCCTCGAGCTCGACGGTCGCGACCATCGCGCTCGCGCCCACCGTCGGCAACATGCCCGGCGACCCGCAGCCCGAGCTCGTCGACATCACCGCTGACAGCAAGACCGCGATCGTGTCGCTGCAGGAGAACAACGCGTTCGCCGTGATCGATCTCGCGACCCTGACGGTCACCCGCTACATCGACGCCGGCACGTCCACCCACGCGCGCGCCGATCTGGCCTCGGACGGCGTGGTCGACTTCTCCGACCCGGGCTTCGAGGGCCAGCTGCAGCCCGACGGCGTGTGCCTGCTCGCCGACGGCGTGCACTTCGTGACCGCCAACGAGGGCGACACCCCGAACAACGCGTTCGGCGTGGGCCTGTACTCGGGCGGCCGTGGCTTCTCGGTCTTCGCTCTCGACGGCACGCGCGTCCACGACAGCGGCGACGCCGCCGAGCTCTATGCGCTCCGCCGTGGCGCCTACAGCGAGGGCCGCTCGGCCAACCGCGGCATCGAGCTGGAGAGCTGCGCCACCGGCGTCTTCGGCGGCACCGACTACGCCTTCCTGCTCGGCGAGCGCGACGCCGCGCTGCTGGTGGTCGACATGAGCACGCCGGCCACGCCGATCATCAAGCAGCTGCTGGGCGCGCCGATGCGACCGGAGGGCGTCCTGGCCCTGCCCGCGCGCAACCTGGTGGTCGTCGGCGGCGAGGGCAACGGCACCGGCGGCGGCATCTGGATCTACGAGGCGGTCGCCGATCCCGACGACGCCGGCCACGGCGCCGACGTCTACGACCCGCGCACCTCGGACATCCCGTTCAGCGCGCTCGGCGCGCTCGCCTACGAGCCCGAGACCGGCTTCCTGCTGGCCACGCCCGACAACGCGTTCGCCGGCCAGCGCATCTGGTCGTTCTGGATCGATCACAGCGCGCGGCGGATGCAGCTCGTGCGCGAGCTGCGCCTGCGCGATCACACCGGCGCCGAGCTGAACGGCTACGACCCCGAGGGTATCGTCGTGAACCCCGAGGGCGGCTACATCCTGGCCAGCGAGGGCGGCGCGGGTAACGGCGGCAGCACCACCTGCGTGGGCTCGCCGGCCTCGAACCGCATCCTCTTCTTCCGCACCGACGGTCGGCTCGACCCCGCCTACGGCACGAACGGCATCGTCGACCTGCCCTGCGGCGCGGCGCCCAACGCCATCGACTGGACCACCGTGCGCTCGAACGGCTACGAGGGCGTCGGGGTCGTCGACAGCCAGCCGGCCACGGCGGGCGGGCTGAAGGTCTACGTCGCCTTCCAGCGCGGCCTCACCACCGAGGGCCAGAGCACGCGCATCGGCGAGTACGACGTGAGCGCCGGCACCTGGCGCTTCTTCTTCTATACCCTCGACGCCAACCCGGGCGGCGCCGCCGGCAACAGCTTCCTGAGCGAGCTCCTGCATGTGAGCGGCGACCGCTTCGCCGTGATCGAGCGCGACCAGGGCTGGGCCGGCGAGGCCACCAACAAGACCATCCGCACGTTCACGCTGGCGAGCGGCACCGCAGGGAGCTCGGCTGACCCGGTCGACAAGGTGGAGGTATACGATCTGCTCGAGCACCCGTTCCGCTTCGACCAGGAGAAGATCGAAGGCCTCGCGCTCGGCGGCGGCGGGCTCTGGGTCACCAACGACAACGACGGCGGCCAGGCGGCGAACTTCTTCCTCAAGCTCGAGCCCACGCTGCTCGATCCGACGCCGGCGCCCCCGCCGCCCCCGCCGCCCCCGGTGCCCGGCCAGGGCACGGTCGTGATCAACGAGGTGCAGTCGCAGGGCGCCGACTTCGTCGAGCTGCGCAACCACGGCACGGTCGCCGTGGATCTTGCCGGCTGGCAGGTCACCGACCTGGCAGGTCACCGACAATGATCCGACGCACGTGTTCACGCTGCCGCCCGGCACCACCATCGCCGCGGGCGGCCTCCTGCTGATCGAGAGCGACGCCAGCACGGCGCCGCTGCACCTGACCTTCGGTCTCGGCGGCGCGGACTCGGCGATCCTGCTCACGCCCGGCGGGGTGCTCGTCGACCAGCACACCTGGACGACGCACGTCGCCTCGGCGAGCCGGTGCCCGGACGCGACCGGCGCCTTCGTGGCGCCGACGACCGCGACCCCGGGCGCTGCGAACGCCTGCACGCCCTGATCCTCTGGCGAGCCGTCCCCACCGTCCCGTCGGGGTCGCCCGCGACCTCGCGCACGCCCCGGCGGTCGCCCGCGACCTCGCGCACGCCCCGCACCGTCGCGTGTATAGTGCGACGATGCGCTCGACGTTCTGGTTCCTCGGCCTTGCGCGCGCGCTCGCGCTCGGGGCAGTGGGAGCGCTCGGGGCGTGCGGCGAGGGCGCGGCCGCGCCGGCGTGCCAGGGCGAGGTCCTGTTCGGGCGGCCGAACGCGAACACCGGGCTGTCGGCGGAGCAGTGCGGCCCGCGCTGCACGTGCACCGGTACGGCGTGGGAGGCCCCGCTCTACACCGATGCCGACGCCGACGCGCTGCTGACGTGGCAGCAGCGCGAACCGAACGCGGCGCTCACGGCGAATCCGTACGACGCGCCGGCGCCGCCCGCGCCGGTGGCTGACGAAGTGTGCGCCGTGCTGACCCGCTTGCCGACGTACGTCGTGCGCAGCTACGCGTCCGAGGCCGCGGCAATCCAGGCCGGCGCCACGCCGACGCACGCGGGCGCCTGCGGCGCGTGCTCGTCGCTGGCCGATCTGGCCGTCTACATGCGCTTCCCCGATCTGACCGAGCCGGTACGGCAGTGCGGCCTCGATCACCTGGGTGGCACCGAGACCGAGCACGTCGCGTGCCTGCAGTCGCTCGGCTTCACCTACCCGTGCGCGCAGATCTGGTACTACAACACGCTGCACACCGCCGACGCGTGCGCGCGGCCGTGCTTCCTGGCCGTCGACGAGCCGTACCACCTGCCCGACGGCGCGCTCAACGAATGCCTGCAATGCGACGAGGACGAGAGCGGTGCCGTCTTCAAGGCAGTCGCCGGCCGCACCCGCCGCAACACCGGCCTCGCGTCGGTGATGTGCCGACCGTGCGCCGAGGTCCGGCCCCTCTTCCACCACTACGAGTGAGCTCACTCGCGATCGACTGGAGGTCTACATGAGCAGCAGCCTGGTCCCCTCGCCCGAACAGCTCGCCCGCTTCACCAAGGCGCCCGAGCGTCCCTTCGTGATGATCAACCTGCTGGCGTTCAAGAAGGACGTCGCCGACGCCGTCGAGCGCTACCGGCGCTACATGGTACGGACGCAGCCCCTGCTCGCCGACATCGGCGGCGAGGTCCTCTGGTACGGCAGCGCGAGCGAGTCGTTCATCGGCCCCGCGGTGGAGGACTGGGACGAGGTGCTGCTCGTGCGCTACCCGTCGCGCGCCGCGCTCGTGCGGATGATCAACGACCCGCGGTATGCAGAGATCCACCACGATCGGCAGGCCGCGCTCGCAAGCACGCGGCTGATCGTGTCGGAAGCGCCGTAGCCGGCCGGGCCGTACGCGGCCGGCTTCTCGTCCTACGGCTTCCCCTCCGGCGCGTCCGCCGCCGCCCGATCGCTCGCGCGCGCGAGCTCGGCAACGACGTCCTCGACGACCGCCGCGATGACCTCGTCGAGGGCTTCGCCCATGGCGGTGGCGAGCGCGGTCGGGCGCTCCGCGGGGCGGGTGACCGCCGCGATCGGACGCTCGACCGTCAGGGTGCGCTGCATGAGCACGTTCCGGCCGTCGCGCAGCTTCCAGGTCACCTCGACGCGCGCCACGTGGCGCGGCGTGCGCAGCTCCTCGAAGGCGTTGAGCTCGATGTCGAGGGTCGGCGCCGCGCCCGAGACCACCTCGTTGACCCGGCGCTCCTCGAAGAGGGCGCGCGCCATCGAGCGCTGCACATAGGCCTCGGGATTCTCGGTCCAGCGCAGCGTCTCGTAGTAGCCGAGCTCGTGGTCGTCGTCGCGGAAGGCGATCTTCTCCTTGAGGTACGAGGCCGCGTTCACGCGCCCGAGCCGCAGCTCGAGGCGGCTGGCCGGCTCGCTCGGCGCGGGCCCGGCCACGCGCGGCGGCGGGGTCCCCGGCGTCATGCGCGCGGGCGTGAAGTAGCGCACGATCAGCGGCTGACTCTTCTTGGTGAGCGCGCACCCCGACGAGCCACCGAGCGCGCAGGCCGCCGCCACCGTCGCCGCCAGCACCAGCATCCCGCTTCGCGTCCCGCTGTACCGCATTCCGCTTCGTTTCTCGACGTTCATTTGACCC
>JBKJOI010000329.1:0-7000 GCA_046595695.1 Haliangiales bacterium
TGACGCCGAACGACAGTGTCAGCAGCGAGTTCATCGCGCACAGGGCGACCGCCAGGACCGACCCGGCGATGAGGGCACGCGCGGTGATGCGGCCAGGCGGCTGCACCGGACCGGACGAGGGTTCGGGCACGCTCGCCAGCACCGGCGCCACAGGGCCATTTTTGGACGTCACGCCGGGAACTTACGAGGCTTGGCCGAGCCGGGTCAACCCGTGGACGCTCACATCGGCCGCCGAACGCGGCCCGAACGCAGCTCGCGCTCCGCCGGACGCGGCTTGGTCTACCTCAGACCAGGCCGGTGAGGCGCCGCATCGTGGCCACGATGTCGGCGAGGCGCATCGGCTTGTCGAGGAAGAAGTCCGCGCCCGCCTCGAGCGCGGCCGCGCGCGCCGAGGCGCCGCCCGCCGACACCGCGATGACCGGCACGCCCTTGAGCGAGCCGTCGGAGCGAGCCTCCCGGATGACCTGCGCGCCGTCGAGGATGGGCAGGTAGATGTCGATGATCATGAGATCCACGTGCAGCTTGCGGATCATCTCGAGCGCTTCCTTGCCGTTCTGCGCGCTGTGGAAGCGGAACGACACGCTGGTGCCCAGGTCGCGCGCGCCGCCGCGCGTGAGCCCATCGGTGATGAGCTGCGCCACGTGCGGGTTGTCCTCGACGACGAGCACCTCGAGCACGCGCGCCACCATGCCGGGATCGCGCGCCGCGATGCGGTCGACCAGCAAGGCGAAGCGCGCGCCCACCTCGGACGCGGCGTCGAACTCGATGCCGATGCCGCGCTCGTCCTCGGGCTCGTGGCGCAGCCACTTGATCGTGCCCGCGAGCGGCAGCGGCTTGATGAGCCCGGGGAACGACAGCACGAGCTTGACCTCGTCGCCCTCGTGGAACTCGCGCCGCGTCAACACGAACATGCCGCCATGCGAGATGTTCTCGGAGTAGTCGGCGACGAGATCGTCGGCGTCGGCGTACTCGACTTTCAGCGTGAGCGGCTCACGGATACCGCCACGACGATCGTCGATACTGTCCCCCACGGTGGCTGAGTCTACCGCGCCGACGCCGCCAGCTTCAACTTTGCCAGCCGCACCGAGTCGGGGATCGCGCGCAGGGCGGCAAGACCACCGGCCGCCAGCAGCGCCACGGCGACGGCAAGACCTACACGCAGCGAACCGGTATGCGTACCAATGAAACCTACAATCGTGGGCGAAATGGCGTCTCCCAGCAGGTGGATGAGCAGCAGGTAGATGCCGGTCACGGTGCCGCGCTTGCCCGCCGGCACGACGTCGTGGAGCGCCGCCAGGATGGGTCCGACGTACCACGAGCCGAAGAACATCCCGACCCCGATGGTCCAGTAGAGCACCATGATGTCGCGGGTGACGAAGCCCACGAGCGCGAACGGCGTGGCCAGCAGCACGCCCGTGGTGATGACCAGGAGCCGGCCCGCGCCCGGCCGCCGCCGCTCGGCCTGGTCGGCCAGGTAGGAGCCGACCAGCGCCCCGCCGAGCGCGCTCGCGGCCGCGATGGCGCCGAACACCGTGGCCACATGCGGCAGCGCCTCGCGATCGTTGTTGTAGTGGTAGCGAAGGATGAACTCCGATGACCAGAAGATGAGCGCGCCGATGAAGAACGTGATCAACGTGCCGGCGATGTTGATCCACAGCGCCGCCGGCGAGCGCACGAGCAGCATCATCTCGAGCTTGAGCGACCGCCACGAGAGCGCGCTGTGCGGGTTGTCGGCGCCCGCCTCGACGTGCGGTCGATCGGTCGGAGGCGCCTCGCGGATGAGCAGCGCGAGCCCGGTCAAGACCAGCCCGGGCAGCCCGACCACCAGGAACGCGGTGCGCCAGCCGTAGTGGCCGCCGATCTGTCCGCCCAGCACCGCCGCCGCCGCGCCGCCCAGCACCATGCCAGCCTGGAAGACGCCGAGCGCGCGCGCGCGCGCCAGCGGGCTGAACTTCTCGCTGATGAGCGCGGTGGCCGCAGGCGCGTACGTGGCCTCGCCGATGCCGACGGTGGCGCGGGCCAGGAACATGGACGTGAAGCCGGTCGCCGCCGCCGCCAGCGCGGTCGCAAGGCTCCACAGGCCCACGCCGATGGCGATGAGACGCTTGCGCAGGAAGCGATCGGCGATGATCCCGAGCGGGATCGAGGCCACCGAGTGCACGAGCATGAACGCCGTCTGCAAGAGGCCGATCTGCGTGTCGGAGAGCCCGAGGCCGCCGGCGTCGGGCGCCGCCTTGAGCAGCGGCACGAGCGGCCCGATGACCTGACGATCGACGTAGTTGATGAAGTTGATCAGCGCGAGGATGGTCAGGACCGCCGTGGGCGAGGCGATCTCGAGGCGACGACGTTTCGACACGGAGACGGGACTATCCGGGAACGCGGCCCGCGACGTCAAGCCGCAGACCACGCCTTCGCGCGGGGTCGTGCGCACTCGCGCCGAGCGGTGCCCCAGCGACGCTCAAGCTGCGGTCACCGCGGCGGGCAGCTCGATCACGAACGCGGTGCCGTGCTCGCTCGACTCGACCTGGATGCGCCCGCCGTGCTCGACGACGATCTGCTGGGTCAGCGCGAGCCCCAGGCCGGTGCCGCCGTCCTTGGTCGAGAAGAACGGCTCGAAGATGCGCGGCAGGTGCTCGGCGGCGATGCCCGCGCCGTCGTCCTCGACGCGGATCTCGACCGCGCCCGCCGGCGTGTGCCGCGTGGCCACGCGCACCAGCCCGCGCGCGCCCACCGCCTCCGCGGCGTTGCGCACCAGGTTGAGCAGCGCCTGGCGCAGCTGGCCCTCGTCGGCCATGACCTCGGGCAGGTCGCGCGCGAGCATCGACGCGACGGTCGCGCCGCGCGTGGCCAGCTCGACGCGCTGGAACTCGACCAGCTCGCTCGCGACGTCGTTCACCTGCAGCCGCTCGAGCTTCGGCCGCGGCAAGCGCGCGAAGCGCAGGTAGTCCTCGGTGATGGCGGTGAGGCGGTCGACCTCCTTGTGCACGCTGGCGACCAGCGCGCGCGCCTCCTTGGGCGACGCGGTGCCGGCCGCGATGCGCTCCAGCTCCTCCTCGAGCAGCTCCGTGTTGAGGCCGATCGACGACAGCGGGTTGCGGATCTCGTGGGTGATCACCGCGGCCATCTTGCCGACCGCGGCCAGGCGCTCCGAGCGCACGAGTTCCTGTTCGCGCTCCTCGATCGCGGCGGCCATGGCGTTGAACTCCTTGGCCAGCTCGGCGATCTCGGTGCCGCCGGCGGCGTCGACGCGGCCGCGGTAGTCGCCGCGCGCGACCTGGCGCGCACCGTCGAGCAGGCGCGCCAGCGGCCGCAGCGAGATCACGACCCAGGCGGTCACCAGGAGCGCCACCAGCGTCGCGAGCACGCCCATGGCCAGCGCCCAGTAGCGCGCGTAGCGCTCGGCGCGCTCGACCTGTGTGGTGAGCTCCAGCGCCTCGCTCTGCAGGCGCGCGTGCAGGCCCTTCATGGACGCCTCGAGGCGGCCCTCCGACTTCTCGAGCTGCTTGCGCGCGGCGAGCGCCTTCTCCGAGTTGCGGTCGCCGGCCGGGAAGGCGTCGACGAAGAGGCTCTCGTTCGCGCGGTGCTCGCGCGCGAGCTGCTCGATCTGGGCGCGCGTCTGCGCCACCGCCTGCACCAGGTTGGGCGGCACGTCGGAGATGGCCTCCAGGTGCTCGTCGATCTCGACGATCCAGGTGTTCCGGACCTCGCGGTTCTTGAGCAGCATGGCCCGCTGGAAGCGCTCCTCCTTCAGCGAGTCCACGAACGAGCCGCTGAAGAGCTGCAGCTTCAGTACGTTGGGCGAGATGTCGAGGTACGCGGTGCGGATGAAGCGCAGCCGGTCACCCAGCTGGTTCATCTGGAAGATGCCGTAGCCCGCCACGACCGTGAACGTGGTCCACAGCACGACGAAGCCCAGCACGATGCGTCCAGAGATGGTGCGAAGCCACTTGAGCAAGAGGTCTGCCTGACCGGGGTCCGCAGCTAGGCTAGCACGCGGATCCGCGGTAGATCCGCGGAGTTGACTGAGCGTATACTCGCGCCAGCAGTCGGGAGAACCTAGCCATGCGTCTACGTTTCATTGCCGCCACCATATTCCTGCTCGGGGCCGTGCTGGTCGCGACGCCGGGACGCGCCGATGCCAAGCAGAAGCTCGCCGTCCTCGGCATCGAGACCGACGACGCGAGCGACGCGACGGCGGACACCACCGCCAACCTGGCCCGCTGGATCACGCAGAGCATGCGGGCTCGCGCCCAGAAGACGACCGGCAAGTTCGAGGTCCCGACGAGCGCCAACAAGGACCTCGGCGAGATGAAGCTGGTCACCGACTGCCTCGACGAGAAGGCCGACTGCATGGCGCAGATGGGCAAGGATCTCGGCGTCGAGCGCATGGTCTACGGCAAGCTCACCAAGACCAAGGCGGGCTGGACGCTCACGCTGCGCTACCTGAACGTGCAGACGCGCTCGTTCGAGGGCCGCACCTACGAGAAGCAGATCCCCACGGCCGATGGCAACGAGGACGCCGTCAAGCGCATCGGGTCGAACGCTTTCGGCGAGCTCACCGGGACCGCGTCGTCGGGATCAATCGAGATCCAGGCCAACGTCGATTCAGGAACGATCTACGTCGACGGCAGCGCCCGGGGCGCCGTGCACGACCGGGTCGCGTCGATCCCCGACCTGGCCGAGGGCTCGTACAACATCGCGGTCGAGGCCGAGGGCCACAAGCGCTGGGAGAAGACGGTCCTCGTGCGCGCGGGCGAGCCGATCCTGGTCATTGCCGAGCTCGAGGCCGAGACGGTCGGCGGCGGCGGCGGCGGTGAAATCGGCGGCGGCGGCGGCGGCGGCGATGAGCCGGTCGACGGCGTGCGCCCCGGCGGCACGTCGCGCAAGCTGTTCTGGACGTCGCTCGTGGTCACCGCCGGCGGCGTCGCGGCGTTCACGGTCACCGGCCTCAAGGTGCGCGAGTACGAGGACCAGAAGATCGAGGCCATCATCGCGGCGGGCAACATGGCGCCGCCGCCGTTCACCTCCGGTTCGAACCGCGACGCGTGCGCCGACGCCGACGCCGCGAACTACGCGCCCGTCCAGGGGCCGTGCGAGGACGGCAAGAAGATGGCCACGGTCACCAACGTGCTCATCGGAGTGACCGCGGTCGCCGCGGTCGCCGCCGGCTTCTTCTACTACAAGGGCTACATCGCGGCGGACAAGCCCAGCTCGAACCAGGACGCCGCGGCGCGCCGCAAGCGCCAGCAGCGCGCGCGCCGCACCGTGAAGCCCAGCACCGTGACCGTGACGCCGCAGATCTACACCAACGGCGCCGGCCTCGGCGCCGTGTTCACGTTCTAGGCGACTCCGGCGACGCGCGCGGCCTTCGTCAGCGCACGCCCGGCGGCGCCCAGTCGAGCTCCACGCGCCAGCGGCCCTCGACGAGCACCGTGCGCACGACGTCGCGGCGTCCGGCCGGCCCCTGGATCTCGACCAGCGCCTCGGCGTCGCCGCGGCGCTCGGTCACGGTGAACCCACCCGGCACGTAGGTGGTCTCCGAGGTGCCCAGCTCGAGCATGTCGAGCGGCGTGTAGCGACGCGTGCCGCCGACCTTGTCAGTCGCGCCCTGAGCGGCGGCCTCGAGGCGCGCGCGCGACGCCGGGCCCAGGACCGACCACGCGGCCTTGCGGTCGTTGCCGCGCGCCGCGCTGACGAACGCGCGCACCGCTCCATCGGGCGAGGCGTCGACGGGCGTGCAGCCGCGGCCGGTCGCCACGGCCGCGAGCGCGATGGCCACGGTCGCCGTCGCCACCGCGGCGACGAGGCGCATGCGCGAGGTCAGCTGCACGTGCCGGCCTCCCTCGCCGCCAGGACCTTGCCCGGGCCTTGGCGGCGGGCCATGATGTCTGTCGGCTCGACTCCGGGCTGGGACCATGTCGTAGGCCCAGGTACCGAGATGTAGGCCCAGGCCACCGAATCGAGATCGGTACCTGTCTTGCAGAGATTCATGATTGCAAGCTGCACCGTGGTGACAACCAAGATGCAGCGCGCCGGACGGCTGGACGCTTTCGTACCCTGCTTCATCGGTTCCATGTTTGTAGTTGCAGGGGTTTAGAGCGTCAACAGGACATTGAATCGCAGCCGTTTCCGAGTCGTCTGAACCCTAAGAACGGAGACTTGGCCATGTTGAAGTCGAAGCTACGGACCCTGATCACCACGCTGCTCCTGGGCACGGTGTCAACGCTCGGCGCCACCGGATGTATCATTCGCGACACACGTCCGGCCCGCGGGCAGATGTACGCCCGCGGCGGCGGCAGTGTCACGGTCGGCAACCCGGGCTACGTCTACGTCAACACACTGCCGCCCGACCCAATCTACGAGACCGTCAGCACGGCGCCCTACTACGGCTGGGTCTGGATCGACGGCTACTGGCACTGGAACGGCTACGAGTGGACCTGGATCCCCGGCCACTGGGAAGCGCCGCGCGACGGCTACGTCTACATCGCGCCGTACTACTACGTCGAGAGCGGCAGCTACGTGTACATCTCGGGCTACTGGGAGCGCGGTGACCGCGTGCCCAACTACGTGACCGTGCACGATCATGGCGACGGTCGCCCGACCACCGGGTACCACGGCGGGCGCATCACCGTGCCCGCACGTCCCGGCGTCGGCGCGGGCCACGGATCGGGCGGTGGTAGCGTCACCGTTCCGTCGCGGCCGGGCGACGGCGGCGGTGTGAGCGTGCCGGCGCGGCCGGGCAACGGCGGTGGCGTGAATGTGCCTTCGCAGCCGGGCAACGGTGGCTCGGTCGTCGTGCCGCCGCGGCAGCCCGGCCGGCCGCAGCAGCCTGGCCCCGTGAACGTGCCCCCGCGCCAGCCGCAGCAGCCCGGGCCGCAGCAGCCCGGGCCGGTGAACGTGCCGCCGCGCCAGCCCCAGCAGCCTGGTCCGGTGACGCAGCAGCCCGGTCCGGTGAACGTGCCGCCGCGCCAGCCCCAGCAGCCTGGTCCGGTGACGCAGC
>JBKJOI010000905.1:0-10457 GCA_046595695.1 Haliangiales bacterium
CAACGAGCCGACCGCCGCGGCGCTCGCCTACGGCTTCGGCCGCTCGCTCGACGCGCGCCTCGCCATCTACGACCTGGGTGGCGGCACCTTCGACGTCACCGTGCTGCAGATCCGCGACAAGATCTTCGAGGTCCTGGCCACCGGCGGCGACTCGTTCCTGGGCGGCGACGACTTCGATCGTACGCTGGTCGACTGGCTGGCGTCGCGCTTCCTCGAGCAGAGCCGCATCGACCTGCGCGCCTCCCAAGACGGCTGGGCCAAGCTGCTCATCGCCGCCGAGCAGATCAAGTGCCAGCTCTCGGTGGACGAGGTCGTCGCCGGCACCATCCACGACCTGGCCATCGGCCTGGACGGCCGCGGCGTCAGCCTGGACTTCGAGCTGACCCGGCCGCAGCTCGAGTCCATGATCTCGCCCTACGTCGAGCGCTCGATCCTTGCCTGCGAGGAGGTCCTGGCGGCCAGCGCCATGAGCGCCGACGCGCTCACCGATCTCATCCTCGTCGGCGGCTCCACGCGCACCCCGCTGGTGCGCCGGCGCATCATCGAGCACTTCGTGCGCGAGCCGCAGACCCGCGTCAACCCCGACGAAACGGTCGCCTACGGTGCGGCCCTGCAGGGCGCCGCGCTCACCGCCGGGGCGCACAACCCCGCCGAGTTCTACTCGCTGCTCCTCGACGTCGCGCCGCGCGCGCTCGGCATCGCCGTGGCGGGCGGCTACAGCGAGAGCATCATCGAGAAGAACACGCCCATCCCGGTCGAGCGCACGCGCAAGTTCGTGACCTCGCACGACGACCAGACCATGGTGAACATCCAGGTCTGTCAGGGCGAGGCGCGCCGCTTCGCCGAGAACGAGGCCCTCGGTGTGCTCTCGCTCTCCGGAATCCCCGCGCGCAAGCGCGGCGAGGCCGAGATCGACGTGACCTTCACCATCGACACCGACGGCATCCTGAACGTGCGCGCGCGCGACTCGCTGACCGGCCTGTCGACCGCGGCGCGCATCCAGGTGATCGGCGCGCCCGAGGCGCCGGGCGGCGACGGGACGGTCTCGTCGCATGCCCCGGCGGCGCGGGGCTAGCGCGTGCCGTCGCAGATCCAGGGCGACGGGGCGCGCGCGTCGATCCGGAGCTGGATCGACACGCTGCACGACGATCTCGATCGCTGCTCCTACTACCACCTCCTGCAGGTGCCCGGCGACGCGTACGAGGCGCAGATCCGCGACGCGTACTACACGCTGGTGGCGCGCCTGCACCCGGATCTCTACGTCGAGACGCTCGACCAGGCGACGCGCCACAAGCTGGTCACGATCTACTCGCGCCTGGTCGAGGCCTACCGCACCGTCAGCGACGGCAAGAAGCGCGAGCAGTACGATCACGGCCTGTCGCTCGGCCGGCTGCGCTGGAGCCACGAGATCGAGAAGACGCAGCCGGCGGGCGGCACGAGCGGTGAGCTCAAGAACGACAACGCCCGCAAGTTCTTCAAGCTGGCCCAGGAGGCGCTGCGCGCCAGCAACGGCAAGGCCGCGGTCATGAACCTCAAGTTCGCGCTCAGCCAGGAGCCCGACAGCGCGCTCCTCAAAGGCGAGCTCGTCCGCGCCGAGGCGCTGCTCAAGTCGCAGGGAGGCTGAGCTTGCCTCGCGACGAGACCAGAACCATCAAGGTGCGCTGCACGACCTGGGATCAGGTCGAGGCGTTCTACACCCACAAGCTCAAGGCCGACTCGCTGGTGGTCAAGATGCCGGTGCGGCCCGCCATCGGCGAGGGCATGACGGTGGCGCTGGGCTTGCCGAGCGGGCTGGTGTTCGCGATCGACGGCTCCGTGGTCAGCGTCGGGCCCACCGACGCCGCCGGCAAGAGCCCGGTCGCGCTCAAGATGCACGGGTTGACCAAGGAGGTGCGCGAGCGGCTGGCGCGCCTGGTCAAGGACGGGCGCGATGGCCTGCTGTCGAGCCAGACCGTCGCGGTGGTCGTGCCCGACGCCGACGTGCCGCTGCCCGACGCGCCGCTGGCGGCCGGGACCTCGGGCCCGCACCTGCGCGCGCGCAGCAAGAGCGTGCCGCCCAACCCGGACGGCTCCGAGCCGGTGGCCCACGACCCCGAGCCGCGGCTCGAGGACGTCATCGTCGACGAGCGACCGGCGTTCCAGGCGCTCGCCGCCGCGCACAAGCGGCTGACCGGGTTGCCCGCCCACGAGGTGCTGGGCGTGCCGGCGGACGCCAGCCTGCGCGCCATCCGCGCCGGCTACTTCAACCTCGCGCGCACGCACCACCCCGACGCCTACGGCAAGTACCTCTCGCCGGCGCTGCGGCGCCTGGCCTCCGAGCTGTTCATCCATGTGAACCGCGCCTACGACCGCATGCGCGAGGCCGAGCTGCGCGCGAGCGGCGTCAGCCTGCCCGGGCCGGCGGCGCGCGGTGGCGTGGGCTGGGTCGTGGAGCTGGGCGACGTCGAGGACGTCGACGTCGGGCCGCCGCCCGCGCCCGTGGAGATCGTGGTCGAGGAGGGCTGGGGCCCGGATCCGGTCACCGGGACGGGCGGGCAGGTCGTGCCGGCGGCCGGGGCGCCGTCGATAGCCTCCGCGCTGCGCAAGTCCCCGCTGGCTCCGGCGCCGCCGACGGCAGCGTCCACGGCCGCGGCGGTCGCGCCCGACCTCGCGTCCGAGCTGTTCGGCGACATGCCGGCGGCCGACACGGCGCTGCCCTTCGACGCGCACGTGCCCGCCAGCACCCAGAGCTCGCTGAACCTCGCCAACGCCGGGCGCGCCGCCATGGCCGGCGGCCGCTTCGAGGAGGCGCGCGCCAACTTCGCCGCCGCGCTGCGCCTCGACGGGCGCAACCGTCCCGTGCGCGCGCTCTACCACGTGGCCTCGGGCATGGTGCTGCGCGAGAAGGGTCAGCAGGCCGAGGCGACCACGCAGTTCGAGACTGCCCTCGGCCACGATCCGCAGTGCGCCGATGCGCAGCGCGCGCTAGGCCGGCTGAACGACAACCAGGGCATCTTCAAGCGGGTCTTCGATCGCTGATGGCGCCGCCCGACGACAGCCAGACCCGCTCGATCGGCATCGACCTGGGCACCAGCAACAGCTGCGTCGCCAGCATCGACGCCAGCGGCCAGCCGCGCATCATGACCAGCCGGCAGGGCGCGCGCACGCTGCCCTCGGTGGTCTCGTACGCCGCGAGCGGCAAGGTGCTGGTGGGCGCGCCGGCGCGCCGGCAGGCGCTGACCTCGCCGCGCGACACCATCTTCGCGGTCAAGCGGCTCATCGGTCGGCGCTGGGACGAGCCGGAGATCCGGCGGCTGGCGCGCACGCTGCCGTACGCGGTGGCCGCGGCGCAGAACGGCGATGCCTGGGTCGAGGCGGGCGGTCAGAAGCGCTCGCCGCAGGAGGTCTCGGCGCACGTGCTGGACGCGCTGCGCCAGGTCGCGCAGGAGCAGCTCGGCGGCGCGGTCGACGAGGCCATCATCACGGTGCCCGCGTACTTCGACGACGCGCAGCGCCAGGCCACCAAGGACGCCGCCGAGATCGCCGGCCTGCGCGTGCGCCGGCTGCTCAACGAGCCGACCGCGGCGGCGCTCGGCTACGGCGTGCACAAGGGCGCGGCGGCGCGCGTCGCGGTCTGCGACCTGGGCGGCGGTACCTTCGACATCAGCATCCTGAACGCCGAGGGCGGCGTCTTCGAGGTGGTCGCGACCCACGGCGACATCCTGCTCGGCGGCGAGGACATCGACCGCCGCATCGTCGAGCGTCTCGCCGCCGACATCCGCTCGCAGCACGGCATCGACGTGCTCCAGGATCCCACGCTGCTCGGGCGCGTGCGCGACGAGGCCGAGCGCGTCAAGCACACGCTCAGCGAGGCCACCGAGGCGCGCGTCGAGATCCCGTACCTGTCCATGAGTGGCGGCAAGCCGATCGACTTCATGCGCCTGGTGCGCCGCGCCGAGCTCGAGACCTGGGTCGAGGACGTGATCGAAAGGCTCGAGGCGCCGTGCCACGCCGCGCTCGACCAGGCCGGGCTCACTGCCCGCGACGTCGATCAGATCCTGCTCGTCGGCGGCATGACGCGCATGCCGGCGGTCGGGCGCAAGCTGGAGAAGCTGTTCGGCAAGAAGGCGACGCGCAGCGCCAACCCCGACGAGGCGGTCGCGATCGGCGCGGCCACGCAGTGCGCGATCCTCGACGGCCAGCTGACCGGGGTCGTGCTGCTCGACGTGACCTCGCGGACCATCGGCGTGCACGCCGGCAACGGGCGTTTCGCGCCGATCATCCCCAAGAACGCGACCGTGCCCACGCGCGAGAGCCGGGTGATGGCGACCACGAAGGACGACCAGCGCGAGCTCGTCGTCGACGTCTACGAGGGCGAGGCCGCGTTCGTGCACGGCAACCGCCACATGGGTACGTTCACGCTGTCGGGGCTGCCTTCGGCGCCCGCCGGCGACGTCGTCGCCATGGTCGACTTCACCGTCGACGTCGACGGCCTGCTGGCGGTGTCGGCGCGCGAGCTGTCGACCGGCCTGCGCGCCGACGTGCGGCTGGCGACGGCCTGCGGGCTGTCGCGGCGCGACGTGCGCAAGCTGGTGGCCGCGCGCCTGCGGTAGCCGCGCGCCTGCGGTAGCCGGGCGCCGCCGCGGACGCCGCGTCAGCCCGCGGCGATCTCCGCGCGCGCCGCGGCGAGCTCGCGCTCGACGATCGCGCGGATTTCCTCGAGCCGCGCCTGCGACTCGGCCTCGAAGCGCATCACCAGCGCTGGCTGCGTGTTGGAGGCGCGCACCAGGCCCCAGCCGCCCGGCAGGCGCAGGCGCACGCCGTCGATGTCCACGACGTCGCCGAGGCCGCGCAGCCGCGCGGTCACGCGCCGCACCAGCTCGAACTTGGCGTCGTCGGGCACGTCGACGCGGATCTCGGGCGTGTTGATCATCACCGGCAGGGTGTCGACGTGCTCGGCGAGGGTCTTCGGCGAGTGCGAGAGCAGCTCGAGCAGGCGCGCTCCCGCGTAGACCGCGTCGTCGAAGCCGAGGTAGCGGTGCGCGAAGAAGATGTGCCCGCTCATCTCGCCGGCGAGCGCCGCCCCGAGCTCCTTCATCTTGGTCTTGATGAGCGAGTGGCCGACCTTCCACATCACCGCGTTGCCGCCCGCCTTGGTGATCTCGTCGTACATCGCCTGCGAGCACTTGACCTCGCCGACGAAGGTGGCGCCCGGCTCCTCGGCGAGGATGGCGCGCGCCAAGAGGATCATGATCTGGTCGCCCCAGAGCACGCGACCCCGCGCGTCGACGAGGCCGATCCGGTCGGCGTCACCGTCGAAGGCGATGCCGACCTCGGCGCCGGTCTCGGCGATCTTGCGCTGCAGGTCGACCATGTTCTCGGGCATCGTCGGGTCGGGGTGGTGGTGGGGGAAACGGCCGTCGGGCTCGCAGTGGAGCTCGATGACCTCGAAGCCGAGCGAGCGGTAGAGCGCGGGCGCGGTCAGCCCGCCCATGCCGCTACCGGCGTCGACGACGACGCGCGGGCGCCGCGCGCCCAGGCGCACGCAGCTCTTCGCGTGCTCGAGGTACGGCGTGATCGCGTCACGCTCTTCACGGATGCCGGTGCCGCCGGTGAAGTCGCGAGTCTCGATGATCTCGCGCAGCTTCTGGATCTCGGCGCCGTGGATCGTGGAGCGCCCGCGCATGATCTTGAAGCCGTTGTCCTCGGGCGGGTTGTGGCTGCCGGTGATCATCACGCCGCCGTGTAGATCGAAGTGGAAGGGCGCGAAGTAGAGCACCGGCGTGGGCACGATGCCGATGTCGATGATCAGGAGCGGCGTCTCGAGCAGGCCACGCAGGAGCTCGGCGTGCAGCCGCGGCGATGACAGCCGCACGTCGCGGCCGAGCGCGATGCGGCGTCCGCCCAGGCGTGCCAGGTGCGCCCCGATGGCGCGCCCGAGGTCGTAGGCGAGGTCCCCGGGCAGATCGCGATCGGCGAGGCCGCGGATGTCGTACTCACGAAAGATGCGCGGTTCTAGGCCCATGTGCCCCCGAGTCTAGCGCGGGTCGCGCGCGTGCTGAAGGTAACCTCCGGCACCGTCCTACAGGTAGCGCCCGAGGCCGCGCTCCTCGAGCAGGCGGGTGATCTCCTTGACGTCCTGGGCGCGCTCGCGCGGCATGACCAGCACTGCGTCGCCGGCCTGCACGACCACCAGGCCCTCGACGCCGACCAGCGCCACGATCGTGCCCGCGTCCGAGACCACCACGTTGTCGCGCGCGTCGTGGCTCACCACGCCCCCGCCGCGCACGAGGTTCCCGTTGGTGTCCGCAGGCACGACCTCGGCGAGCGCCGACCAGGCGCCGACGTCGTTCCAGCCGAAGTCGCCGCGCAGGGTCAGGATCCCGCTCGCCTTCTCCATGACGCCGTGGTCGATCGAGATCGACGGCAAGGTGGGGTAGACGCGCTCGGTGACCAGCTGTGCCTCGGCGGGGCCGCCCGTGCGCAGCGCCGCCGCGATCTCCTGCAGGCCGTCGTGCAGCGCGGGCAGGTGACGCGCGATCTCCGCCTGCAGCCGCTCGGCGCGCACGAAGAACATCCCGCCGTTCCACAGGTAGCCGCCCTGGGCCAGGTAGCGCTCGGCGGTGGCGCGGTCGGGCTTCTCGACGAAGCGGGCGACCGCGCGCGCGCCCGTGCCCTCGATCGCGTCGCCCAGCTCGAGGTAGCCGAAGCCGGTCTCCGGGCGCGTCGGCTGGAGGCCGATGGTGACGATCGCGTCCTTTTGCTCGGCGAGCGCGAACGCCTGGGTGACCACGGCGCGGAACGCGGCCTCGTGGCCCACGTGCTGATCGGCGGGCAGCGCGCCCATGACCGCGTCGGGATCGCGCGCGAGGAGATACACCGCCGCGAGCCCGAGCGCGGCCGCGGTGTTGCGTCCGACCGGCTCGCCGATGATGTGCGCGGCGGGAACGTACGGGATGGCCTGGGCCACGACCGCCGCGAGCGACGCCTGCGTGACCACCCAGGTGGCGTCGGTTCCCGGCCCCGCGTCCGGGCCCGCACCGGCCGCGCCGCCGACGCCGCCCAGGCGCCGCACGGTCGCGGCCAGTAACGACTCGCCTTCGTCGCGCCCGAGCGAGAGGAGCTGCTTGGGGCGGGCCCGGCGCGACGCCGGCCACAGCCGGGTCCCGCCGCCGCCCGCCATGATCACGGCGTGTCGCACGCCTGGCACTTTGCACCCCCGCTATTTGCTCGGTCAATCCGGCGATTTCGTTACCGGACACGGGCTTGGTTTGTTAACCTACAAACACGCCATGGTCGCCAGCAGCCGTCCACGCTCCAACCTGCGCGAGGAGATCCTCGACGCCGCCGTGCGCATCCTGCGCGAGTCGGGCGTCAAGATGCTCGCGCAGTCACGCGTCGCGCGCGCCGCGGGCATCCCGCAGGGCCACCTGACCTACTACTTCCCGCGCCGCTCCGATCTGCTCGCCGCGGTGGCCCGCCGCACCGTCGAGCAGGCCGCGAAGGAGCTGCAGGGGTTCCTCGAATCAGACGGCTGGCGCGGCGCGGGCGCCGATCTGCGCCGCAAGGCGCTCGCCATCGTTGCGTTCCTGGTGAAGGACCGCGAGCGCACCCGGCTGCTCATCGGGTTGCTGGTCGAGGCCGAGGACGACCCTGCGCTGCGCGAGGTGCTGATCGCGAACTTCGGCCTGCTGCGCGAGGTGCTCGCGCGCGGCCTCGGCCGCAAGCCCGACGACCCCGACGTCGAGATCGCGATCGCGACGCTGTGGGGGCTCGGCCTCCAGCACCTCATGTGGGGCGATCGCCGCCCCGAGGCCGCCACGGATCGTCTCGTGCAGCGGCTACCCGACTGGCTCGATCTCGCCGACAGATTGGCGGCGACTCCGCAGACCCCGGCCGATGCGCCGGCTCCCCCGACCCCGATCCCGAATCCCAGGAGGGCGAAATGAAGCGCTTGATCTCCGTGTGCGGCCTGGCCGCGTTGCTCGTGGCGTGCGGCGACAACGACGGCAACCCCACGCCCGGTGGGCCCGACGCGGGCGGCGTCCCCGAGGGCATCACCTACTGGCAGCACGTGAAGCCGATCCTCGACGCCAAGTGCGCCGGCTGTCACGTCGAGGGCGGCATCGCGCCGTTCACGATCGACACGTACGCGACCGCGCTCGATCACCACGAAATCATGAAGGAGGCGGTGACCAACCGCATCATGCCGCCCTGGCTGGCCGCCGACGGCTGCAGCGAGTACCTCGACGATCGCTCGCTCTCCGACGAGCAGATCGAGCTCATCGCCATGTGGTCCGAGGCCGGCGCGCCCGAGGGCGACGCGGCGAACGAGGGCCCGGCGCTCGACACCGGCGTGTCGACGGGGCTGTCGCGCGTCGACCGCAGCATCGCCATGCCCGCCGCCTACACCGCGCAGACGCAGCCCGACGACTACCGCTGCTTCGTACTCGACTGGCCGGAGACGACGACCAAGTTCGTCACCGGCTTCCGCGCCAACCCGGGTAACCCCGAGGTCGTGCACCATGTGATCGCCTTCTACGCGCCGCCCGACGTGGTGGCGTCGGTCGAGGCGCTCGACGCCGCCGAGCCCGGCCTCGGCTACACCTGCTTCGGCGGCCCGGGCGTGAACGACTCGAGCTGGATGGGCGCGTGGGCGCCCGGCTCGCGTGGCTCGAACTTCCCCACCGGCAGCGGCATGCGCATCGTGCCCGGCTCCAAGATCGTGCTGCAGGTGCACTACAACTCGCTGACCGCGGGCGTCTCCTCGGATCTCACCTCGATCGACGTCAAGCTCGACGACACCATCGACAAGGAGGCCGTGATCCAGCCGTTCGCCAACCCATCGTGGCTGTCGGGCTCGAGCATGATGATCCCGGCCGGCGAGCCCGACGTCATGCACAGCTTCACCGCCGACCTCACGTTCCTGTTCGGCTCGGCACCGATCGACATCCACTCGGTCGGCTACCACCAGCACGTGCTGGGCACGCACGGGCGCGTCGAGCTGGTGCGCGCCGACACGACCCGCGAGTGCATGGTCGACGTGCCCAGGTGGGACTTCCACTGGCAGGGCGGCTACGGCTTCGTGCAGCCCAAGCGGATGAACCCGGGCGACAAGATCTACCTGGAGTGCCACTGGGACAACAGCGCGGCGAATCAGCCGTTCGTGAACGGCCAGCAGCGCACCCCGCAGGACGTCATCTGGGGCGAGGGCACGACCGACGAGATGTGCCTGACGTCGTTCTATGTGACGCCGGCTGACTAGGCTCATGACATAGGCGCATCCTCCGCGCATCCTCCGCGCTCATCAGAATCCCACCGGCCGGGCGTTCCTCTGGATCCATGGTGAGCGGGCGCGACGCTTTTCGTCAGCGGTCGGCGCTTAGCCGGGCGCCGGGTGGTGCCTTCGTTGCACGGGTGCCGGCAGAGGCCATGGGGGTGCGTGGGGGCGGGTGGTGCCTTCGGGGCGCGCGAGCGGAGCGGAGTCTGTGGCGCGCGAGGGACACGCACCAATGACGTCGGAGTCGGCGTGGGCGTGCGTACTGCCGGCGCCGGCAGTAGACGGCAGCGACGTTGCGACGGCGCGACGGTGCGACGGCAGCGCCCGGACGTTGGTCGATTTCTTGGGACGAGCGTGATTTGTGCTTGACGGGCCTGGGCGTGGTTTCGGCGCTGCTGCAGGCTGCCGCGTGGGTGGGCCTGCCGGCGGGGCGGGCTGCGGCGAGAAGGCGCGGAAACGACGGCGTGGAGGTCGCGTCGCGATGGCGTCGAGAAAGCGGCGTGGTGGACGCGGGGCGGCGCCTGGTGGGGTGCGAAAAGCGTCGGTTACAAGAGAGCATGCGCACGAACACGCTGGCCACGGTTCCCAGCTCCGAGCTGACCTCGCGGCTGTACGAGCTGCGGGGAGCGGAGCGAAGGTTGCTCGTCGAGTTCCTCGTGTACCTGGGCGAGGTGGACCGGCGGCGGCTGTACGCGGAGCTGGGCTTCTCGAGCTTGTTCCTCTTTCTGAGTCAGCACCTCGGGTACTCGAGCAGCGCGGCCTACCGGCGGTCGACCGCCGCGCGGCTGGTCGCGCGCTTCCCGGTCGTGGCGGAGTACCTCGGCGATGGCCGGCTGAGCTTGACCACGCTCGTCGAGCTGCGCGACGTGCTCGATGAGCATCGCCTCGATGAGGTCCTCGCGCGCGCCGCGGGGCGCAGCGAGGACGAGGTCAAGCGGCTCGTCGCGGCGCTCCGGCCTCGCCCTGCGGTGCCGGACTCGGTGCGCCGGATGCCGGTCCGAGCGGCTGCAGAGTCCGCGCCGGCTGGCGCGCCCGAGACCGCCGCCGCGCCCGGGCTACCGGCCTGCTCACCGGCGGCCGAGCCGCCGCGGGCGCGGGTCGTCCCGCTGTCGGCCACGCAGCACCTCTTGAAGGCGACCGTGTCGGAGGAGTTCGTGCGCGACCTCGAGGAGGTGCGCGCGGCGCTCAGCCACAAGCT
>JBKJOI010000127.1:0-4347 GCA_046595695.1 Haliangiales bacterium
GCGGCCGCTCGCGGTCGAGAAGGAGTGCAGGAGCCTCCGCGCCCTCGTGCAGATGGTCGGGTCCCGGGTACCTGCTACCTCGAAGGGGGCGTGCTCTCGGTCGCGTCGCTCGTGGGCTTCATCACGCTCTTCGGCATCGCGACCCGCAACGGCATCATGATGATCTCGCACTACGAACACCTCATCCACGTCGAGGGCGCCAGCTTCGATGACGCGATCGAGCGCGGCTCGCTGGAGCGGCTCTCCCCGATCCTCATGACCGCGCTCTGCGCCGGTATCGCGCTCATCCCGCTCGTCCTGGCCGGCGATCAGCCGGGCAACGAGATCCAGGCGCCCATGGGCGTGGTGATCCTGGGCGGGTTGCTGTCCTCGACGGCGCTCAACATGCTTGTCGTGCCGGCGCTCTACGCCCGCTTCGCTCGGCCCAAGGCCGAGTCGTCCGCGGTCGCGCGCGACGATGACGAGCCTCGACTCGCTCAGCCGGTCGTGGCCGAGTAGCAGGCTCATTTAGGTGCGGCCATGAAGACCTGGAGCCCACAGCTTCGCGGCGCGGCGGCCGGACTCGCGGCGGCAGCCCTGTTCGGCGCCAGCGCCCCGCTGGCCAAGCGGTTTCTGGCCGAGACCGGTCCGCTCATGCTGGCGAGCTTGCTCTACCTGGGAGCGGGCGTCGGGCTGAGCCTGTATTCGCTCGCGCGGCCGCGTCGTCCCGGCGCGACCCAGGAGGCGCGCCTACGCCGTCCGGACGCGCTCCCGCTCCTGGGTGTCATCGTCTGCGGCGGCATCCTGGGGCCCGTGCTCATGCTCGCGGGGCTCGACCGCACCTCGGCGGTGGCCGGGGCGCTGCTGCTCAACCTGGAAGCGCCGTTCACCATGCTGCTCGCCATCACCCTCTTCGGCGAGCACCTCGGCGGTCGCGCGCTCCTGGGCGCCGCCGTCATCGTCGCAGGCGGCGCCTTGCTCGCCTGGGCGCCGGGCGAGCTGCGCGCGGATCTCTGGGGCGTGCTGGCCATCACCGGCGCCTGCGCCGCGTGGGGGCTCGACAACAACCTCACGCAACGGCTCTCGCTACGAGATCCGGTTCGACTGGTGCGACTCAAGACCCTGGGCGCCGGTACGGCCATGCTGCTGGTCGCAGTCCTCTCGGGGTCAACCCTCCCGTCTGCGGCGGTCATTGCAGGCGCGCTATTCGTCGGCAGCCTCAGCTACGGCGCGAGCATCGCGCTCGATGCGTACGCGCTCCGCCGCCTCGGCGCCGCGCGCGAGGCGGCGTACTTCGCCACCGCACCCTTCATCGGCGCGCTCCTGGCGATTCCCATTGCTCACCAGTCCGGGCGCGCGTTGGATCTGCTGGTGGGCTTGCTGATGGCAGCGGGTGTCGTGCTCGTGGCGCGCGAGCGTCACGGGCACGAGCATGCGCACGCCGAGCTCGAGCACGAGCACGCTCACGTGCACGACGAGCACCACCAGCACGAGCACGACGGTCCAATCACGGAGCCGCACGCCCACCCGCACCATCACTCGCCGCTGACCCATGAGCACCCGCACGTGCCGGATCAGCACCATCGCCACAAACACTAGGAGCGCGCCGGCGCTGCTTGCGGAGGGTCAGGCTGCGCAGGCTGACGTAGGCCACCGGAATGATGAGCAGCGTCATGATGGTGAGAGAGATCAGGCCGCCGATCATGGGTGAAGCAATGCGCTTCACGACGTCAGCGCCAGTGCCCGTCGACAACATGATGGGCGCCAACCCGACGAGGTTCATGCCCACGGTCATGAGCAGCGGCCGCACGCGCAGCACCGCGCCCTCGAGCGCGCATCCGACGAGATCCTCCGTGGTGTGCAGGCGACCGTCGCTGTGCCACCGGTCGTAGGCTTGCTCCAGGTACACGACCATGACGGAGGCCGTCTCGGCGGCGACGCCCACGAGCGCGATCATGCCGACCCACACCGCGATGCTGGTGTTGAAGCGCAGGAGGTAGAGCAACCAGAAGCTTCCGACCACGGCAAACGGCACCGAGAGCATCACCAGCAGGGTCATCGAGAGCTTGCGGAACGAGAAGTACAGGAGCGCCATCACCAGCAGCAGCGTGATCGGGATGAGCACCGCCATGCGTGCCCGGATGCGCTCGAGGAACTCGTACTGGCCGGTCCACTGCAGGCGAGCGCCCGTGGGTAGCTCGAGGCCTGCGAGCGCCGCCTTGGCGCGATTCACGTAGCCGCCGAGGTCCGAGTCACTGGTGTCGATGAACACGTAGCTGACCAGCTGTCCGTTCTCGTTCTTGATCATCGGCGGGCCGCCGCGAATCATCAGCTTGCCCAGCTGCGCCAGCGGCACCTGTGCGCTCGTGCCGGCCGACCCCGAGACGACGCCGGGCCCGCCGCCCGTGGCGCCGGAGCCGCCGCCCATGCCACCGCCGCCCGTGCCGTTGCTGCCCGTGCCGCCGCTGCCCATGCCGCCGCCCATGGCCCCACCGCCTCCGCCAGCGGCCGGCATGCTGCGTACGGGCACGAGCACGCGTTCGAGCGCGGGAAGATTGGTGCGCAGGTCGCGCGCGTAGCGAACGTTGACCGTGTAGCGCTCGCGTCCTTCGACGGTCTGATCGATCACCACGCCACCTATCGCCGTCTCGACGATGCTCATCACGTCCATGACGCGCAGGCCGTACCTTGCGATCGCCTGTCGGTCCGGCTCGAAGTCCACGTAGACGCCCATGGTCTCGCGATCGGCGAAGACGCTGCGCGTGCCTGGCACTTCGCGCAGCCGTCGTTCGATCTCCTGCCCGATCTGCTCGTTCTCCTCGAGGTTGCGGCCGAAGATCTTGATACCCACGGGCGTGCGGATGCCGGTGGTGAGCATGTCGACGCGCGCCTTGATCGGCATGGTGAGCGCGTTCTGCATGCCCGGCATCGCAAGCGCGGTGCTGAGCTCCGCCTCCAGCCGCTCGCGCGTCATGCCCTTGCGCCATTTCTCCTTGGGCTCGAGCACGATCACGGTCTCGAACATCGACAGGGGCGCCGGGTCGGTGGGCGTCTCCGCGCGCCCCGCCTTGCCCAGCACCGAGGCGACCTCGGGGAAGCCCATGATGATGCGGTCCTGCTTCTGGAGGGTGTCCTTGGCCAGCTCGATCGAGATATTCGGCAGCGTGACGGGCATGAACAGGAAGGAGCCCTCGTCGAGCGGCGGCATGAACTCCGAGCCCACCTTCTGCATCGGATACAGCGTCGAGGCGCTGATGAGGATCGCCACGACGAGCACCCCGATCCGGTGGCGCAACGCAAAGCGCAGGAGCGGCCGATAGGCGGCGATCGCGACGCGATTGACCGGGTTCGCCGCCTCGGGGCGGATGCGTCCCCGGATGAACAGCACCATGAGGGCGGGCCCGACCGTGACCGAGAGGATCGCCGCCGCCACCATGGCGAAGGTCTTGGTGTAGGCGAGCGGCTTGAAGAGCCGGCCCTCCTGCGCCTCGAGCGCGAAGACCGGCAGGAAGGACACGGCGATGATCAGGAGCGAGCTGAAGATGGGCCTCGCCAGCTCTTTCGCCGAGGCGATGATCACCTCCTCGCGCTTCTTGCCGTCCGAGCGCTCGAGCTGGCGGTGGGCGTTCTCGACCAGCACTACGGTCGCGTCGACCATGTCGCCGATCGCGATGATGATGCCACCCAGCGCCATGATGTTGAGGGTGACCCCGCTGTAGTACGTGGCGATGAACGACGCCAGCACCGCCACCGGCAGCGTCACGATCGCGACCAGCGCGCTGCGAAAGTGCATCAGGAACAGAGCGATGAAGAAGAGGACGACGATCATCTCCTCGGTCAACGCCGTGCGCAACGTGGAGACCGCGTCCCGGATGAGCACGGAGCGGTCGTAGGCAATCTCCACCTCGACGCCCTCGGGCATCGAGGACTTCAGCTCCTTCAGCCGGGCCTTCACGCCGTCGATCACGTCGAGCGCGTTCGCTCCGGTGCGCATGACCACGATGCCGCCGACGGCCTCGCCCAGCCCGTTCCACTCGACCAGCCCGCGCCGGATGTCGGGTCCGAGCTCGACACGCCCCACGTCGCCGATGCGCACCGGTGTGCCACTGGAGCTGATCTTGATGACCGCGACCTCCAGATCTTCCTTCTGCTTCACGTAGCCAAGGCCGCGAAACACGTACTCGCGCCCGGACCACTCGATCACGCGACCGCCGACGTCACCATTGCTCATGCGCGCGGCATCGACGACCTCGGCCACCGAGACGTCGAAGGCCGCGAGGCGCGCCGGATCCACGACGATCTGGTACTGCTTCTCGAAGCCGCCGACCGACGCGACCTCGGCCACGCCCGGCACCTGGGCCAGCTGGT
>JBKJOI010000287.1:0-12181 GCA_046595695.1 Haliangiales bacterium
CCGGACGACGCTTCTTGGTATTTCGCGTACGGCGCCAACATGTCGCGGCGCGTGCTGGCGCGCCGCGGCCTCGCCCCGCTCTCGAGCGAGGCCGGCCGGCTCGACGGCTACCGCCTCCGCTTCAGCCATCCGGGCCTCTTGCCTGTCGAGCCCGCCTTCGCCAACCTCGAGCCCGACGCCGCGGCCAGCGTGCACGGCGCGCTGCACCGGCTGAGCGCCGCGGATCTGGCGCGGCTCGACCGGATCGAGGGCGCCGAGTACCTGCACGAGGACGTCTCGGTCACCGGCGCCGCCTCGGGGACCGTGCGTGCGCGCGCCTACCGCAACCCGTACCCGGGGCACAGCTTCACCACCGGCCGCGGGCTCGAGGCGCTGGTCCCCGGGATCTACCTCGAGCGCGAGCGCGAGCTGGTCGCCGAGCTGAGGCCGTCGGTGCAGGTGCTGCACTACCATCGCCCGGGCTGGGTGTTCCACTCGAAGGGCGTGTGGTTCACGACCAAGGACGAGACTGCCACGGTGATCGGCAGCTCGAGCTTCGGCGAGCGCTCGGTGGCGCGCGACTTCGATCTGAGCTGTCTCATCGTCACGCGCGACCCCCGGCTGCGGCGCGCGTTCGACCGCGAGGTCGTCACCATGCTCGACCACGCGCGCGAGCGCACGCCGTCGATGCGTCCGGGCAACCGCGCCAGCCAGTTGCTGTCGCCGCTGCTCAAGCCGTATCTCTAGAGGTCGGCGGCGCTCGCAACGCCGCGCGCCGGCGTGTATCGTGGCCGCGTGGCGGCGAGCCCGGAGGAGCAGCGTCTCGCGGGGCTGATGGCGGCGCTCGCGTCGCGCGGCGAGTACGCGACCGGCGCGGTGCGCTTTCCCGACGAGGTAAAACCGGCGGACGGTGCCGCGATCGCCGCGGATCTGCAGGTCGCGGTCGACCGCTTCGTCGAGCTCCGCGCCGAGCGCGCCGCCGCGGACGGCGCCGAGATCGCCTGCGCGCCCGGCTGCACCTCGTGCTGCGAGCAGCTCGTGGGCGTCTGGGCCGGCGAGGCCGAGCTCGTCGCCGCCTGGCTCCGCGAGCCCGCGCACGCCGACGCGCGGGCCGCGTTCGCGGCCGCCTACCCCGGCTGGCACGCGGCCACCCGCGCGTCGATCGACCGCGTCGTCCGCGCGCGGGCCGCCGCTGACGCGCACGGCCAGGACCTCGCGCTCGCGGCGCACTGGCGCGCGCGCGCGCTGTGCGCCTTCAACCACGACGGCCTGTGCAGCGTGTACGAGGTCCGCCCGACGGTGTGCCGGACCTGTCACGCGCTCGCGACCAGCGCGGACTGCGTCCCCGACGACGCCACCGGCAGCGCCGCGGTCTTCATGCACTTCGTGCCGCTCGAGCGCCTGCTCGCGCGCGCGCGCCCGCTGGCGCAGGCGGTGCACCACGCGCTGGGCGGCGCACGCGAGACGCCCGCCGTGCTGTGCGACGCCGTGGCGGCGCGGCTCGGCCTGGGCGTCTGACGGTCGCGGCGCGCCGTGCTACCACGCGGCATGCGCGTGCGTTCGCTGGGTTGCCGGACCGACCTCATGTTCGTGGGCTGGGAGGGCCGCGCCCGTGAGAAGTCGCGCGCCAGGCTTGCGAACCGACGGGATCGCTAGGGTCTTTTTGCGCGGCCGGCGGGTGGCCGGCGCCCGGCGTGATCTCGTGTGCGCTCGGCACGTCGGCGCTCTACCGCGTGCCAGCGCCAGCGTAACCATGAGGGCGGCATGATAAGTTGTAGGTCTTGCCCACGCGTCCGATGCCCCCGCCACCCCCGCCACCGCGCGAAGCGCTCGGTAAGCTGGTCGGCGCTTCCAAGTACCGACTGATCGAGGTCGCGGGTCGGGGCGGCATGGCCAACGTGTGGCGCGGAGTCGTCGAGGGCGCCGCCGGCTTCACCCGCCAGGTCGCGATCAAGCAGATGCACTCGCACCTGGCCGGCAACCAGATGTACGTCGACATGTTTGTCGAGGAGGCGCGCGTGGGTGCGGCGCTGTACGCGCCCAACATCGCGCACGTCTCCGACCTGTGCAGCGAGGACGGCGAGTACTACATGATCCAGGAGTGGGTCGAGGGCATCGACCTCGGCAGCTTCCTGCGCTTCCAGCAGGCCATCGGCGCCAAGATGCCGTGGGAGCTGGTCGCCGCCATGGGCATCGGCCTGTGCCGCGCGCTCGCCGCGGCGCACGAGCGCACGCTCGATGACGGCTCACCGGCGCCGGTGATCCACCGCGACGTCTCGCCCTCCAACATCCTGCTCAGCGTGAAGGGCGCGGTGAAGCTGATCGATTTCGGCCTCGCGCTCGCGCACGACCGCGCCTCGGAGCACACGCAGCCGGGCGTGGTGAAGGGCAAGATGTCGTATCTGTCGCCCGAGGTCGCGCTGGGCGCGCGTCCGACCCCCGGCTGCGACCAATTCGCCGCCGGCAGCGTGCTGTGGGAGGCCCTGACCGGGGTCCGTCTGTTCGACGGCGCGACCGACATCGAGGTCTACGAGAAGGTGCGCGACGCGCAGGTCCGACCGCTGCGACCGCTGCGCCGGGACGCGCCGAAGGAGCTCGTCGCCATCGTCCACCGCGCGCTGGCCGGGCAGGAGAAGGACCGCTTCCCGAGCTGCCGCGATCTGGCGCACCGCATCGCGCAGGTGCTGCAGAGCTCGACGCAGCGGCGCGATCTGCACGAGCACCTGTCGAAGGCGGTCACGGCGGCGCGGCTACACTTCGGCCTGGGCCACGGGTCGCGTGCGCCGCAGGACACCACGCCGATCGTCGAGCTGGATCGCCCCGACGAGGAGAGCGAGCAGGGGCTGTGGCACCGCTTGCCGTTCTTCGGCAGCAAGCGGCGCTGAGTCGCGTCGGGGCGGCGCTGGCGCTGGCGCCGCTCTAGCCGACCCGCTCGATGCGCCCGTCGGCGTGGCGGGCGAAGCGGCCCTCTTCGCGGGCGTGCACGGGCCCGTCGCTCGGCCACGGCCAGCCGCCGAAGCCGGTGCGCCGGTAGTCGAGGAAGGCCTGCTGGATCTCGCCGTGCGTGTTCATCACGAACGGGCCGTGCTGCACGACCGCCTCGGCGATGGGCCGACCCTGGAGCAGGAGCAGCGAGATCTCGCCATCGCCGCCGGCGAGGCTCAGCTCGGCATCGGGGCGCAGGCGGACCGCTGACGACGGCGGCACGACCTCGCCTTCCACGCGCAGGCCCTGGCCGCGGAAGCAGTAGAGCGTGCGGTGGGTGCCGCGGGCGGCCGGCGGCAGCGTGAAGCGCGCGCCCGGGCTCACGACGATGGTCCAGATGGCGACGTCGGCGTCGGCGCGGGCCGCCCACGAGCGCGGCGGCGGGGCAGGGGGCAGGGTGTCGCCGAAGCGGCCGGCCACGACCGTGACGGTGGTCAGCCGGCCGCCTTCGTCGCGGATCTCGCGGCGCGGGATGGTCTCGTCCCAGAGCATCGAGAAGTGCGGCTCGACCAGCTTGTCGGCGCGCGGCAGGTTGAGCCAGATCTGGAACAGCTCGAGCGGGTTCGCCCGCTCGCGCTCCACGAGCGGGAACATCTCGGAGTGCACGATGCCGCCGCCCGCGGTGAGCCACTGCACATCGCCGCGGCCGAAGCGCGCGGTCGCGCCCAGAGAGTCGGAGTGATCGATGAGCCCGCTGCGCACGATGGTCACGGTCTCGAAGCCGCGGTGCGGGTGCTGCGGGAAGCCGGGCACCACGTCGCCGTGGTACATGCTCCAGCCGTCCTTGCGGGCGAAGTCCTGACCGATGTCGCGGCCGGATAGGGGCGCGGCCGGGCCCATGCGCTCGTTGCCGGCCGGATAGGCGTCGTCGTGGTGGACGCAGAACAGGAAGGGATCCTCGGTCTTCCAGGGGAACCCCAGCGGCGCGACGCTCAGGACGGCTTCGTGGCTCATGGTCGTGGCTCCTATGATGCCGTGGATCGCACGCGGCGTTCCACCACCGGCCCGGCGGCTGCGCGCGCCATGGCGTAAGCTCGACCCGTGCGTGTCCACGTGGTCGACGGAACCTACGAGCTCTTCCGCGCCTTCTACGGCGCGCCTTCGGCGACCGCACCCGACGGGCGCGAGGTCGGTGCGACGCGCTCGCTCCTGCGCTCGCTCGCGTCGCTGCTGCGCCAGGACGACGTCTCACACGTCGGCGTCGCGTTCGATCATGTGATCGAGTCCTTCCGCAACGAGCTGTACGCGGGCTACAAGACGGGTGAGGGCATCGACCCGCCGCTCTTTGCGCAGTTCGAGCTCGCCGAGCGCGCCTCGGCGGCGCTCGGGGTCGTGGTCTGGTCGATGATCGAGTTCGAGGCGGACGACGCGCTCGCCACCGCCGCGGCGCGCTTTGCCGAGGACGCGCGCGTCGAGCAGGTGGTCATCGCGTCGCCCGACAAGGACCTGACTCAGTGCGTCCGCGGCAGCCGGGTCGTGTGCCTGGACCGCATGCGGCGGTCCACGCTCGACGAGGCCGGTGTGACGGCCAAGTTCGGGGTCGGGCCGGCGTCGATCCCCGACTGGCTCGCGCTGGTCGGCGACGCCGCCGACGGCTTTCCCGGGCTGCCCAAGTGGGGTGCAAAGTCGGCGGCGAAGATCCTGGCGCGCTGGACGCACGTCGATCGGATCCCGGACGATCCAAAGGCGTGGGACGTGATGCTGCGCGGCGCCGACGGGCTGGCGGCGACGCTGCGCGAGGGCCGCGCCGAGGTCGCGCTCTACCGGACGCTCGCGACGCTGCGCACCGACGTGCCGCTCACCGAGTCGCTCGACGACTTGCGCTTCACCGGGGTGAGGCAGGCCGAGCTGACCGCGCTGTGCCGCGAGCTGGGCGAGCCGACGCTGGCCGAACGGATCATCAGCGACCTGGCGCGCTGACGCTGGCACCGGGTCCGGCGCCCGCATGCTGGCAGGGCGCCGCGGCGCGGTGTGCGCTCCTGCCACGCCCCGCGCCGCCGAAGTGGCCGGAATCGTGTCCGCGGCGGCTGGTACGCCGGGTGCACACCCAAGACCAAGTCGGGCGGCAGCCCCGGCCAAGGAGACGACGTGGCCCTCGCCAGCAGCGTTCGAACGATCTCGCACGCGGTCACCCTCGAGAAGCTCGCGCGCCTCGGCTTCGCGGCCAAGGGGCTGATCTACCTGTTCATCGGCGTCCTCGCCACGCTCTGGGCGTTCGGCGAGGGCGGCGCGCTCATCGGCAGCGAGGACGCGGTCAGGAACATCGGCACACGACCCTTCGGCCGCGTCCTGCTGTGGGGCATCACCGTAGGCCTGGGCGGCTTCGCGATCTGGCGCTTCGTGCAGGCCTCGCTCGATCCCGAATCGAAGCGCGGCGGTCCACGCGTCGGCCTTCGCGTCGGCTACGCGGTGAGCGGGCTCTTGCACGCGGCGCTCGCGGTGGCGGCGGGCCAGCTCGCCCTGGGCCGGTCGGGTCGCGGCGTCGGCGATCACCGCACGTACCTCGCCAAGGTCTTCGACTGGCCGGGCGGCGCGCTGCTCGTGGCGGTGGTGGCGATCGCGGTGGCCGGCGTCGCGGTCTTCCAGCTCTACCAAGCGTACACCGGGAAGTTCATGGAGAAGCTCGAGGGCGGCCAGATGAGCGCGCGCGAGCAGATGTGGGCCCGGCGCGCGGGCCGCTTCGGGCTCACGGCCCACGCCGTCGTGCTCGCCGTGATCGGCTACTTCTTGCTGCGCGCGGCCAGCACGGGTCGCTCGGCCCAGGCCAAGGACTTCGGCGCCGCGCTGCGCAAGATCGCGTCGGAGAGCCATGGCTCCTTCCTGTTCACCGTGCTGGCGGTCGGTCTGGTCGGCTACGCGGTGCACATGTTCTTCTCGGCGCGCTACGGTCACATCGCTGCGCGCGTTTGAGACGCCGTCGGTGACCGCGGGCTGAAGTATGCTCGCGCCAATGCGCGCGTCCTGGCTGGTGCTGGTGTCCCTCGCGGTCGGCAGCTCCGGCTGCGGCTCTTCTTCTGACGATTCTGACGACGACGACGATCAGCCGGCCATCGACGCCGGCCCGGTCGTCGACGCGGCGCCCTACGTCGCCCCCGAGGGCTACACGCTGACGCCGTTCTTGTCGACCACACCCGAGCACACCTTCGCGGCCGCCGGCAGCGCGACCACCGCCGGCAAGGACTACCAGGCGGTGATCGAGACGGACCGGGGGCGTCTCGTGCTCGACCTGCTCGAGGCCCAGACGCCCATCACGGTCAACTCCTTCGTCTGGCTGGCGCTGCACCACTACTTCGACGGCGTCGCCTTCCATCGCGTGATCGAGGGCTTCATGGCCCAGGGCGGCGATCCCAACACCCTGAACGCGAACACCGCTGCGTGGGGTAGCGGCGGCCCGGGCTACGGCTACGGGCTCGAGATCGTGGCCGAGCTCGTCTACGACCGCCCGGGCATGGTGGGCATGGCACGCACCGACGATCCCAACAGCAACGGCTCGCAGTTTTTCATCGCGCTGGCGCCGGCGCCGTTCCTCAACGGGAACTACACGATCTTCGCCGAGGTGAGCGAGGGCCTGGAGGTCCTGCCGTTGCTCGTGCGCGGCGAGCCGCCGGCGAACCCGACGCGGATACAGCGGGTGTTCATCGTGGAGAAGGCTGCGCCGTGAAGCGCGTCGGCACGGTCGGCGTGGTGCTGGCGGTGGCGGTGGCGGTGGCGGCGTGCGGGAGCAAGGAGCGCGCGACGACGACGCCACCCGCGGACGCAGCCGTCGTGACGATCACGCCTGACGCCTCCGCGGCGCCCGCGGCGAGCGTCCGCGGCAAGGTCCTCATCGGCAAGGACGTCGTCTGGGTCGTCGGCGCGGGCGGTGGGCAGCGGGTCTTGCCGTGCGGCGCGGACGGCCTCGACACCGCGGCGATCATCGGCGCGCTGTGCGCGCTCCAGGGCGACGCCGGCGATCCTGCCGTCGAGGTCGCGGCCGCGGCGGGTCTCCCGATCGGGCGCATGTTCGCGCTCCTCGACGCGCTGCGCGAGCTGGGCGTGCGCGACGTGGCCGCGCTCACCCCGGAGACGCTCGACCTCAGGGTGCGCGGCGCCGCCGACTCGCTGCCGGTCGTGGCCGCGCGCTGCGGCCAGCGCCCCGATCCGTGCCCGGCGCTCGCGCGCGGCGCCGTACGCGGCGCCGATCCGCTGCGTAGGCGAGGGGTGCGCGCGGCGCCGCCCCAGGCCAGCGCCGGGGACGCCGTGGTCACGACCACGCTGCTGGCGCTCTCGCCCGCCGGCATCTCGATCGACGGCCGGCAGCTGGCCGAGGCCGGCGAGCTCGCCGCCGGCGGCGCCGCGGAGCCGATCGCCGCGCTCGTCGAGGCGCTGCGCGGACAGGGCGCCGCCTGGCCGGTCCTGATCGCCGCGACGCCCGACACGCCGTCGCTGTTCTTGAGCCGCGCGCTGGCGAGCTGCACCGCCGCCGGGCGTACCCAGTTCAGCTTCGCCAGCCCCGCCGACGGCGCGCCGCCGCCGCCGCCGCCGCGCCGCGCCACGCCGTGAGCTGAGATGGGCCCGCCCGGACCCGCGCCGCCCGCGCCGCCCCGCGCGCCGCTCCCGCCGGCCGCTCCGGCCGCGCCGTCGCCGCGCATGGCGCGCTGGCTCGACCGGGTCGAGCGCCTCGGCAACGCGCTGCCGCATCCGATCACGCTGTTCGCGATCTTCGCGCTCGCCGTCCTGTTCGCGTCCGCCGTCACCGCGGCGCTCGACGTGCACGTGCTGCACCCGCGCGACGGCAAGGTGATCGCCGCGGTCAACCTGCTCGATCGCGCCGGCATCCGCCGCGTGTTCACCTCGGCGGTCGCGAACTTCATGGGCTTCGCGCCGCTCGGCCTGGTGCTGGTCTCCATGATCGGCGTCGGGGTCGCCGAGCGTGGCGGGCTCATCCCGGTGCTGTTGCGCACCACGGTCATGAACGTGCCGCCGCGCTGGCTCACCGCCACCATCGTGTTCGTCGGCATCCTCGCGCACGTCGCCTCCGACGTGGGCGTGGTGCTCTTGCCGCCGCTCGCGGCCATGCTCTTCGCGGCGGTCGGGCGCCACCCGCTGGCCGGGCTGGCCGCCGCGTTCGCGGGCGTCTCAGGCGGCTTCAGCGCCAACCTGATCCCGACCACGCTCGACGTGCTGCTCGCCGGCTTCAGAGCGAATCACGTTCGTCCCGAGAAATCGACCGACGTCCGCGACCCTTGCGTCGTCCCAGCCATCTACTGCCGCCCCGGCAGTACGCCTGCTGCCGCTCCGGCAGTACCCACCGCCGCGCCAGCATGCACGGCCACGCCGACTTCCGACTCATGGGTGCGCGTCCCACGCGCGCCACCAACTCCGGCTCCGCTCGCGCGCAACGAAGGCACCACCCGCGAACGTGCCCGCCTGCGCCGACGAAGGCACCACCCGCCGACACGCCCCCAATAGCTTCTGCCGGCACTCGTGCAACGAAGGCGCCACCCGCGCTCCGCCGCGCGCCGACCGCCGACGAGACGCCTTGCCTCTGCTCCCCATGGATCCAAAGAAACGTCGCGCCGTGAACCGGTCACCTTCACAGTGGCGACCTTTTAACGTTAGCTTCCTGGTCGCCTAGCTGCCGAGGCGGACGCCTGGGACGGGCGCCGCGATCTCGCGCCGCAGCGACGGGTCGAAGAAGAAGAACCCGAACGGCACCACCGAGGCGACGAAGGCGAGCGCGGTGCGGCGGAGCGGCCAGTCGCGCGCCATCGCCGCGCGGTACAGCCCGACCACATAGAGGATGAACAGGACGCCGTGGACCATGCCGACCACGCGCACCGCCCCAGGCTGCTCGAGCAGGTACTTGAGCGGCATCGCGACGAACAGCAGCAGCAGGAAGGAGATGCCTTCGGAGATCCCGATGACGCGAAGCTGACGGAGCGGATTCATACGCCGCTCATGATGCCAGCGAATCGGCCCGACGCCTGCGAGTCGTCGCAGAGGCCTACGGAAGCCGCGTCAGCTCGGCGACGAGCGTCGCGTGCGCCGGGTAGAGCGCGGTCAGCGACGCGCGCCCCGCCAGCTCGAAGTCGGCGAAGTCGAACCCAGGCGCGACGGTGCAGCCGACCAGCGCCCACGCGCCGCCCGCGGCGACGCGCGCGCCGAACCAGCTGCGCGCGGGCACCACGTGCTGCGGGCGCTCGCCCGCGGTCAGGTCGAGCCCGAGCCGCAGGTCGGTGCGCGTGCCGTCGGGCGCGAGGCACGGGATGTCCACCGCGTCGCCGGTGTAGAAGTGCCATACCTCGTCGGCGGCGATGCGGTGCAGCGAGGAGAACGCCTCGGCGGTGACGAGGAAGTAGATCGCCGTCGAGCAGGCGCGCGTACCCCGCGGCAGCGTGAGCTGCTCGCGGGCGCGGTAGACCTCGCGGTAGAAGCCGCCCTCGGGGTGTGGCTCGAGAGAGAGCTGCCGGATGACCTCGGCGGCGGCGATGCGCTCGGGGGCCAAATGCATGGCGCGAGCCTACCGCAGGGGCGGCGCGGCGCAGAAAGGGCAGGGATCGGAGGGAAGAGCGGCGGAGGCCGGCCGTGCGCCGGCCGCGAGCGGAGGGAGGATCAGTTGCAGCTGGGCGCGGGACCCGCGCAGGTGCCGCAGCCGGTACCCGTGCAGTAGGCGCAGCCGCTGTTGACGGCTCCGCCGTTAGGACCCTGGTTGTGCGGCACCTGGACCGCGCAGGTCGCCTGGCTGGCGTTGCCGGCCGCATCGGTGACCGCGAAGACCACCGTGTAGACGCGCCCGTTACCGTTGCCGGTGCGCTCGGCGCGCAGGCGCGCGGTGGTGCCGCCGATGATCAACGCGTCGTCGCACGTGTTGCCCGAGCCGTTGGCGCTCTCGCCCTCGTCGGAGGTGATGCGCACGATCTGGCCCGTGGTCATCGGATCGAGCACGCCGCCGCAGGCGTCGGTGACCGCGGTCACGCAGTCGGCGAGGGTGACGTCGCGGTACTTGTGGTTCGGCGGCCACAGCACGATCGGGGCGCTCGCCGTGGTGATGACCGGCGCGGTGGTGTCCTGGACGGTGACATCGAAGCTGCACGCCGCCGGATTGCCCGAGGCATCGGCCGCGCCGCAGCTGACCGTGGTGTGACCGAGCGGGAAGGTCTCGCCCGAAGAGTGGTCGCACTGCGCCACCGGAGCGGAGCAGTTGTCGCTCGCGGTCACCGAGAAGGTCGCGGCGCGGCCGCCGCTCTGGCACTCGAGCGGCGCGACCACAGGGCATACCAGCGTCGGCGCGGTCACGTCGACGACGGTCACGTTGGCCGAGCAGGTCGCCGACGCGCCGAGCGGATCCGAGCAGGTCGCCGAGGCGCCCGAGCTGCCGAGCGCGAACGGCCCGGTGGGCGTCTGCGAGCAGGTGAGCGCCTGCCCGTCAGGATCGCTCGAACCGGTGAGCACGCTGGCGGCGCCCTTGCAGCTGGCGTCGGCGAGGACGGTCTGATCCGCGCAGGTCACCGCGGGCGGCGAGTTCACGGTCACGGTGATGCAGTCCTCGATCGAATCCGGACCACCGGCGTCGCTGCCGCTGGCGCGCGCGCAGATCGTGTGGAGACCGCTGGTCAGCAGCTCGACAACGCCCGAGAAGCTGGTGGTCACCGGGCCGGCGGCCGGAAGGGCGGGCGAGGTGGTGGTCGCGGCCGGGTCCGGGGCGCCGAAGAACAGCTTGACGCTGGCGAGCTGCGAGCCGATCACGCCGGGCAATACGGCCGGCAGGTTCGCGGGCGTGGTGACGTTGGTGCAGGTGCCGCCGGTGGCGCGGGCCAGACGCTCGAGCGTCCCGGTGCCACCGCTGACGTTGGCGCCGCAGGCGGCGGTGGGGCCCACCGCAAAGGTGAAGAAGCGGACGCCCGGGACGGCGGCCTGCGCGTCGGTGAGCTCCTGCTCGAACGCGCCCTCGTTGGACAGGCCGTCGGAGAGGAAGACCACGAGCTTGCGCGGCATGGTCGAGCCGCTCAGCGCGCTCGCGGCCGCCTCGATCGCGGCGGCATAGTCGGTCGCGCCGCTGCCCACATTGAAGGAAGTGAAGCGCGCGACCTGGCCAAAGTTTACCGAGCGCAGCACGGTCTCGTTCTCCAGGTCCCCGGCCGGCCGGCGCAGCTGCACGCCCGTGGCGGGGTCGAGATCGGCGACATGCGCGTCGGCGCCGAACACCACCATGCCGATCTCGTGGACGTTTGCCTGGCCGCCGGCAAGCAGGTCCAGCTGGAGCACCGACGCGAGCTCGCAGTCGAGGATGGTGTTGGGCTGGCCATCGGCGTTGAACGCCCCGCCACAGCTCGCGTTCGCGCCGGTGCTGCCCGAGACGTCGATCACATAGACGATGTCCGTATCCGCGAGGATGATGCCATCGGCAACCTGCGCCTGGCCCGTCACCGTCAGCGCTCCGGGCGGGACGACGGCCGCGTTCGCCGGCGTCGCGATCGCGACGCTGATGCTCGTGCCCGCGGGCAGCGCGCCCGTGATCGCCGAGCGATCTGTCGCGAGCTGCTCGTCGCTTTCACCGCCGCAAGCCGCGGCCATCGCCGCCACCAGATAGCAACCAATCTTCATCCCACCAACCCGTGTTCGCATGGTCCGTACCTCCTCGATTTGCGCGCACTCTAGTCGGTGGAAAATGTTGCCGTCATTCCAATTCTGATGAGATGCGATACATGTTCGGGAGCGGGGATCTTCACTCGTAAGCCAGCATCCCGATCGAGTCATACCGCTGTCATACCGCGGTCATACAAGTCACTCGGCGCCGCCGCCCGCGGTGTGGCACCCTGAGCGGCCGCATACCTTGAAGCCGGATCCTGCCCACGACGCCATGATGGACCTCGAGCCGCAGCCCCGTCCCGACGAGCTGCCGGAACGGCTGAGGAGCCCGTTCGATGCCGGCGCGCCGCACCCGCTCGCGCAGCGCGCCGCCGGGCAGCTCGAGCGCCTCCTGCGTCGCGGCGAGCTCGGCGGCGGCATCGACCTCGGCGGGCTCGCCGAGGCCGGGCGCGGCAAGATGTTCGGCGTGCTGGTGGTCGCGGCGCCCGACGGGTGGGTCGGCTACCTGCGCGGCTTCTCCGGGATGCTCGACGGGCGCTGGCACGTGGGCGGCTTCGCGCCGCCGCTCTTCGACGCGATCGCGCGTGACGCGGTGTGGCCTGCGGGCGAGGCCGAGCTGCGCGGGTTCGACGCGCGGCTGCGCGAG
>JBKJOI010000332.1:0-13435 GCA_046595695.1 Haliangiales bacterium
ACCTTCTCGAGCAGCTCGCCGCCGCGCCGGGTGCGCGTGGCCGCGTCCATGCCGAACAGCCGGCCGCACAGATCGAGCAGCTCGCGCGCGCTCAGGTAGTCGTAGAAGTACGGCGCCTCGGGCAGGAAGCCGACCTGGGCGCGCGCGGCCCGGCTGGGCACCTGGTGGCCCAGGATCGTGCAGCGCCCCGCCGACGGCCGGATGAGCCCCATGAGCGTGCGGATCGTGGTCGTCTTGCCCGCGCCGTTGGGGCCGACGAAGCCGAAGACCTCGCCCCGCCGCACGTCGAAGGTCGCGTTCACCACCGCACGCACGCGCCGCAGGGTCACGCCGGTGTGGAACTCCTTGGACAGGTTCTCGACGGTGATGACCGAGTCCCTGGCGGGCCTTGTCTCGCCGGTGCTCACGCCAGCGCCTCGGCGAGCGCCTGGACCACGCGCCCGACGTCGTCCTCGCTCATGCCGCCGTAGAGCGGCAGCGCCAGGGCGCGCTCGTGCAGCAGGTCGGCCACCGGCAGCGTCTCGCGCGAGGCGCCCGCGGCCAGCCGTCCGGCCAGCGAGCCGACCCGGTGCAGCGCGTGCGTGGCCGCGCCGGCCTCGACGCCGCGTTCGGCCATCTGTGCCACCACGCGCGCGCGCTCGACGTCGGGCGGCAGCACCACGGCGAAGGTCTGCCACGAGCGGCGCGGCGACTGCGCCTGGAGCGCGAGCCCGCGCGTCACCGGCACGTCGTCGAGCGCGGCGCGGTAGGTCGCGACGCGCTCGTGGCGCTCGGCGAGCAGCTCGGGCAGGCGGTCCAGCTGCGCGACGCCCACCGCGGCGGCCGGCTCGGCGAGCCGGAAGTTGAGCCCGACCTCGACGAACAGGCCCGGGCTGCTCTGGCCGTGGTGGCGCAGCCGGCGCATGCGCTCGTCGAGCCGCGCGTCCGCGGTGACGACCGCGCCGCCCTCGCCGGTGGTCACGACCTTGCGCGGGTGGAAGCTGAAGCAGCCGATGGCACCGAAGCTGCCCGCGCGCCCGCCGCGCTCGTCGACGGAGCCGATCGCGCACGCGGCGTCTTCGACAATCGGCACGCCCACCTGCACCGCCAGCGCGGCGAGCGCGTGGTAGTCGGCGCACAGCCCGAATTGATCGACGACCAGGAGCGCGCAGGTCTTGCGGCTCAGGTGGCGCTCGGTCTCGGTGGGCGAGAGGTTCCAGGTCAGCGCGTCGACGTCGACCGCGACCGGGACCAGGCCGAGCGCGGCGATCACGTGCGCGGGCGCCGGGAAGGTGAACGCGGGCACGATGACCTCGCCGCCGGGCGGCAAGTCGAGCGCCCACAGCGCCGCGTGCAGCGCCGCGGTGCCCGAGGACACCGCGACCGCGTGCGGCGTGCCCGAGGCGTGCGCCACGGCCGCCTCGAGCGCGAGGTTCTCGGGGCCGAGCACCAGCCGGCCCGAGCGCAGCGCGCGCGCCTGGGCCGCGAGCTCCGGCTCGCCGATCGTGGGTCTGGCGAGGGGGATCTTGCGCATGTCGGGGTCGCCCTCGCCTACGCCGAGTCGCGCCGCCGGTACCACTGGATCGTGCGCAGGAGGCCTTCCTCCAGGTCGACCTTGGCCTCGTAGCCGAGCAGCTCCTTGGCCTTGCCCACGTGGGGGACGCGGATCTCGACGTCGGCGGCGTCCCGCTTCTCGAAGGTGATGCGCGAGCCCGACGACGACAGCCGGATGATGTCCTTGGCCAGGTTGTAGATGGTCACGGTCGAGCGCGGGTTGCCGATGTTGAAGGCGTGGCCGATGGCCTCGTCGTGGGTCAGGCAGCCGATCACCGCGTCGATGATGTCGTCGATGTAGCACCAGGCGCGGATCTGCGCGCCATCGTTGTGGATCACCAGCGGATCGCCACGCAGCGCGCGGGTGATGAAATGGTGCACCGCGCCCTCGCCCACCTGGCGCGGCCCGTAGATGTTGAACGGGCGGATCGAGCAGGTCGGCAGGCCGTACTGCTTCTGGTAGTTCATCGCCAGGTGCTCGGTGGCCAGCTTGGCGACCGCGTAGGTCCAGCGCGCCTCGCCGATCGCGCCCAGCGTGGTCGCGTCGAACTCGGTCACGTGGTACGCGTAGCGACCGAAGACCTCCGAGGTGGAGAAGTCGATGAAGCGCTTGCAGGTGCCCGAGGCGAGCGCGCCCTCGAGGGCGTTGTAGGTGCCCAGCATGCTCACCTTCATGGTGAGCACCGGGTTCTTGAGCACGGTGTCGACGCCCGCGATCGACGCCATGTGCACCACCGCGTCGCAGCCCTTGGTCACCTCCATCACCGCGGCGGCGTCCATGACGTCGCCGCGCACGATCTCGACGTTGGGGTTCTTGTCGAGACCCGAGCGTGTGATCGCGTCGCGGTGGAAGTTGTCGAAGACGACCAGCCGGTTGTGCGGGGCCAGTCGTTCGATGAGATGGGTACCGATGAATCCCGCGCCGCCTGTGACGCAGATGCGCCAGCCTGAGAGCATGGCTGACGTTACCGCCCGGCGGGCAGGTCGCGCAAGTTGCGTGCTAGCCTCCGGCTCGTGCCGACCAGCGCTAGCGCGAGCGTGATGCCGACCCGGACCTCAAGGAAAGCGCGCCTGGACGCCCACGCCGCCGTGCAGCTCGAAGCGCAGCCAGTTGGCAAAGGTCACGGTCTCGCCGAAGTGCACGAAGACGCCGAAGGTGCGGTGCAGGTCGAGCTGCACGCCGTTGACGTTGCGGACGCCGAAGTCGGCCACGTCCTCGAGCGGCGGGCCGCCAGCGCCGCCGGTGGTCGCGCTGTAGTCGGTGGTCTCGACCACGCCCTGCAGGGTCGAGAAGAACTTGAACTTGCCGTCGGGATCCACGAACAGGCGCAGGCCGGCCGCGAACGACAGCTGCTTGGGTCCGGCACCGCCGGCCAGGCTCTCGAAGTCCTGTTCCAGGCCGAGTCGCAGGTCGGCGATGAGCTCCAGCGAGTGGGTCACGCCGAACGACAGGCCGACATCCAGGTAGAAGGGCGAGCGGCCGGTGCAGACGCTCTTCGGCCCCTCGTCAGAGGTCTGGCCGCAGTACTCCTCGTTGTACGGGAACAGCACGCGGTAGCCCGTGCCCGGCTGCAGGTGCACGCCGAACTGCCCCTTGTGCGAGTAGGTCGGCTCGGCAGCCTCGGTGTCAGGTTCGCCCTCGGCGAGAGCGAGCGACGGCGCGAGCGTGGCCGCGACGAGCGCGGCGGCGGACGTGACGACGGCGAGCGTCGCCTGGAGCTTGGACCGACCCGTTTGCATGGAATCCCCCGTTGGCCGCGCACGTTAACATGGCTCCTCGCGAGCTTCGCCTTCTTGACCGTGCTGCTGGGGGCCACTCCCGCGCACGCGAAGACCGCGCACGTGCAGGCCTACGGCGGCTGGGCCACGACCGACGGCGCGGTGCTGCTCGGCCGCGTGCTCGAGGGCACGCCTCCGTCGGGCCGCCAGCACCACCACCGCGTCACCAAGCTCGGCTCGACCGCCAAGGCCTTCCTCGCCGGCGACGTGGAGGACGCGCGCGTGCGTGTCACCGACACCGCCTCGGGCAAGTCGATCGAGCTCGACGCCAACGGTGAGGGCTTCTTCGACGCGCGCTTCCCCGGGCCGCTCGCGGCCGGCGCGCACGCCTTCAGCGTGCAGGCCGCGAAGGGCAAGTACCGCGCGCCCGCGGTCGAGGTCGTGCTCGAGGTGGTCGACGGCAAGAGCGCGGGTTTCCTGGTGATCGTGGACATCGACGACACCATCACGGCGACCGGCGTCACCGGCAGCAAGAAGGACCTGATCGTCGGTACGGCCCTGCGCGGCGCCAGCGACATGCAGCCGTTTCCGGCCTCGGTGCTGGTGCTGCGCGCGCTCGCCGACGCCGGCGCGCAGGTGATCTACCTGACCGCGTCGCCGGTGCAGCTGGGCCCGCGCCTGCGCGGCTTCCTGGACGCGAGCGGCTTCCCGGCAGGGCCGCTGCTCCTGCGCTACTGGAAGGACGATGGAATGGGTGACCCGCGCGCCTACAAGCGCGCCCGGGTGGATCGTCTGCTCGCCGACTTCCCTGCGCGCCAGCTCATCCTGTTTGGAGACAATGGCGAGCAGGACCCCGAATTATTTGAGGAACTCGCCGCGGCCACGAAGCGAGTCGCGTTCGCGTTCGTGCGCGCCACGGTGCCCGGTGCGCAGACGGATGCGCGCTACCGTGGGGTTCTGCTATTTTCTCATTTCGGCGAGGTCGCGCGAGATCTCGGCCGTCGCGGGGTGATCCGCTGGTGGCTCGCGCAACGCATCTACCTGACGACCAAGTGACGATGAACCGCAGGACCTTCATGCAAGCGCTGGCCGCCGGCACCGCCGGCGTGCTGCTGGGCGGGCGCGATGCGCATGCGATCGGCGACCGCTCCAAGTTCACCATCGCGCAGCTCGCGGTCACCGGTGGCAACTGGGATCCGCGCCCGACCGCCCTGCGCCGGCTGCTCTGGGAGGTCGACAAGCGGACCTCGGTCGACACCGCGCTGGACAGCGTGCAGGTCAAGCTCGAGGCCGAGAAGCTGCACCAGACGCCCTTCCTCTGCCTGGCCGGCGACCGCGCCTTCGCCGCGCCTTCGGACAAGGAGCTGATCGCGCTGCGCCGCTTCCTGACCTTCGGCGGCTTCCTGCTGATCGACGGCGCCGAGGGCCGCGTGGGCGGTGACTTCGACGCCTCGGTGCGCCGGCTGGCGAGCGACCTGTTCCCGCGCCCGGCCAAGGGGCTCGAGCCGCTGGCCGCCGACCACGTCATCTATAAGTCCTTCTATTTGATCGACCGGGCGGTCGGCCGCCTCGACCTGGCGCCGCAGCTCGAGGGCCTCGTCCACGACGGGCGCGCGGCCATCGTCTACAGCCAGAACGACTTGCTGGGCGCCTGGGCGAAGAGCAACTACGGCATCTACGAGCACGAGTGCTACCCAGGCGGCGAGCGCCAGCGCGAGATGGCCTTCCGGCTGGGCGTGAACCTCGTCATGTACGCGCTCTGCCTCGACTACAAGACCGACCAGGTGCACGTCCCGTTCATCATGAAGCGCCGGCGCTGGAAGCCGGACGACCAGCTCTAGCCGGCCGGCGCCGTCCCCGCCATGTCGATAGCCCTGTTCACGAACGAGGCGCGGCTCGCGCTCATCCTGGTCGCGCTCGGTTTCGCGGGCGTGGCCCTGCTGCTGCGCTGGCGGCACGCGCGCGAGGGCTGGCTCGTCGCGGCCACGATGGTCGCCGGCACCGCCGCGCTCGCGCTCGTCGGCGAGCGGCTGATCTCGCTGGCGGTCAGGCTGGCCGCGCCCGAGGGCCTGGACTTCAACGAGTTCCGCTGGGTGCTGCTCGGCCCCTGGGGTCGCCTGGGCCTGGCGGTGGGCGCGCTCGCCACCGCGGGCGTGATCCTGCTCTCGGTGCTGGGCACGGCGCGCGAGCGCCGGCCGTGGCGGCGCGGGCTGCTGGTGGGCCTGCGCACCGCCGCGGCGCTCTGCTGCCTGGTGGTGTTCCTGCAGCCGGCGCTCGAGCTGCGCCACGTCACCCGCGAGCCCAACCACGTGGCCATCCTGGTCGACGACTCACGCTCCATGGAGCTGGCCGAGCAGCGCAAGGGCGCGACCCGCGCCGAGCGCGCCGCCGAGCTGCTGGGCGCCTCGGCGCCCGCGTTCACGAAGTGGCGCGAGCGCCACATCCTCGACTTCTACACCTTCTCCGACGTGCTGCAGCCGGCCTCGGCCGAGACGCTGCTCGAGCCCGCGCAGCCGCGCGCCGACGCGACGCTCTTGCGCGAGGCGCTCGAGCAGACGCGCGCCCGCTACCAGGAGGACGACCTGGCCGGCATCGTCGTGATCTCCGACGGCATCGCCACCGGCCGCTTCGGCGAGGGCGTCGACGACGGCGCCGCGCGCGACTTCCTGAGCGGCCTGGACACCCGCGTGCACACCGCCTGGGTCGGGCGCGGCGGCCTGCTCGATCTCGCGATCGCGCGCGTGAACGCCGACGAGTTCGCGTTCGTGCGCACGGTCGTCAAGGTCGAGGCCACGGTGCGCGCGACCGGGCTGCCCCGGCGCACGGTGCCGGTGGTGCTGCGCCAGGGTGGCAAGGTGGTCCGCCAGGCCACCGTCGAGGTCGGCGGCGACATCTCCGAAGCCAAGGTGGCCTTCGAGTTCACCCCCGAAAGAATCGGCAAGTACGTCTACGAGTTCTCGGTGCCGGTCGATCCGGGCGAGGCGGTCACCGGCAACAACGCGCGCGCCTTCGTGCTGCACGTGATCCGCGACAAGGTGCGCGTGCTGCAGGTGTCCGGGCGGCCGTCGTGGGACGAGCGCGCGCTGCGCGGCTGGCTGAAGAGCGACCCCAACGTCGACCTCATCTCCTTCTTCATCCTGCGCACGCCCGACGACATCCAGATGGTCTCGCAGGACGAGATGTCGCTCATCCCCTTCCCCACCGAGGAGCTGTTCGAGCACGAGCTGGGCAGCTTCGACGTGATCGTGCTGCAGAACTTCGAGTACGGCCGCTACGGCATCGGCCCCTACCTCGAGAACATGCGCAAGTACGTCGAGCGCGGCGGCGCGCTCGCCATGATCGGCGGCGATCTGGCCTTCTCGTCGGGCGGCTACGCCGGCACCGAGCTCGCGCCCGCGCTGCCGGTCGAGCTCATCGACAGCCCGCGCGGCGGCGCCGATCCGTCGCGCATGCTGTCCATCGAGGAGTTCCGCCCCCGGCTCACCGCCGAGGGCCTGCGCCACCCGGTGACGCGGCTGCGCTTCGACGCGCGCGACAACGAGGCGCGCTGGAACGCGCTGCCGGCGCTCGAGGGCGCGAACCTCGTCGCCGGCGCCAAGCCGGGCGCGACCGTGCTCATGGCGCACCCCTGGCTCAAGGCGCGCGGCGGCCGGCCGATGCCCGTGCTCACCGTCGGTGAGTACGGCGAGGGCCGCAGCCTGGCGCTGACCACCGACACCGCCTGGCGCTGGGGCTTCTGGGCTGCCGGGCTGCCGGGTGACGACGGCCGCAGCTACCAGAAGTTCTGGGAGAACGCGATCCGCTGGCTGATCCGCGACCCCGAGCTGCAGATCCTGCACGTGGAGAGCGATCAGGCCGCTTACGCGCCCGGCGAGGCGCCCCGGCTGTCGGCCCACCTGGTCGACCGCGAGTACCAGCCGGCGCGCGGCGCCGAGATCCTGGTCACCATCACCCGCGGCGTCGACGAGCCGCGCCAGAAGGTGCTGAGCAAGAAGATCAAGACCGACGAGAACGGCGACGCCCACCTCGATCTCAAGCCGCCCGGCCCGGGCGCCTACCGGGTCGAGGCCCGCGCCGCCGTCGGTGACATCCAGGTCACGGCCGACGACGTGTTCCTGGTCGACCCCGAGCGCGCCGAGCTCGAGGAGCCGGTCGCACGCGAGGACATCCTGCGCGGGGTCGCCGAGGCCACCGGCGGACGCTACCTGGGCGCCACGGCCGCGCTGCCCGCCGATCTACCGCTGCTGCCGCCGAGGATCGTCCGCGTCGACCGGCGCACCGACGTGGAGCTGTGGAGCCGGCCGTACCTGCTGCTGCTGGCGTTCGGCTTCCTGGGCGCCGAGTGGGCGCTAAGGCGGCGGTCGGGATACGTTTGATCGTGTAGTATCCGCGCGAGAAAATGCTGCAGATCGATACCCCTGTCATCGACCTCATCTTCGCCGAAGACGCCCTGCCGACGCCCGAGAAGCTCATCGCGGCGCTCGGCGGCGAGGAGGCCGCCCGCGAGCTCATGGTGCTGGACGTCGATCTCGACGCTCCCCAGTACGAGACCGAGGTCAGCCCGACGCTGATGTTGCGCCGGCGCAACGACCGGCGCCTGCTCGTGGTCAACGAGTCGGCCACGCCGATGCGGCCGAACCCGCGCTCCGAGCCGATCGTGCCCAAGGACCTGCGCCCCGAGCGGGAGCGCCTGGTGCGCATCATGACCGACACCGGCGCCCGGGTCGGCCGCCTGCAAGCGTTCGGCAGCTGGGGCGACGCGGTCGTGGCGGTGCGCCAGCCCGTCGACCTGCGCGCGGTCATGCTGCTCACCTGGGCGCTCGATCCGAATACCGACGTGAGCGGCCGCCGCCGCGCCACGCCGCTGTCGCAGCGCGAGTTCGAGGAGAAACTGGCCGCCTTCGGGCCACGCCTCGAGGAGCTCGACGACGTGGCCATCCTCGAGCGCGTGCCGCCCGCGGCGCTCGAGCTGCGCGACGACGGCCTGATCGTCGTCGACGTGCTCTCCGATCGCGACGGCAGCTGGGACGTGCGCAAGAGCTTCGAGCTCGAGCAGCGCGTCGCCGCCCTCGAGCTGTTCGCGCTCCTGCCCGGCGCCCGCGTGCAGGCGCCGCCGGTCACCTCGCTGGACGGCACGCCCAACGCCAAGACGACGCAGAACCTGCGTACCGTCGAGGCACCCGGCGACGGGGCGGTGCTCACGCCGGTCTCCGCCGCGAGCGCCAAGACGCCGCCCGCGCCGGTGCCCGTGGCCGCGGTCGCAGCGCCCGAGCCGCCCGAGCCGCCGAAGCCGGCGGGCCCGCCCATCGTGGCCACCGACGTCGGTGAGCGTGTGCTGCTCTACATCCCCGCGGAGCGCTTCGACACCGAGACCGTCAGCGCGCTGGCGCGCAAGAGCCTGGACCTGCTGACTGGCCTGGATCGCGTGAGCAGCGCGCAGCGCGACCGCATCCACCACGGCGCGGGCGGCTTCGTCGCGCCGCTCGCCTACCTGTCCGAGGTCTTCGTCGAGGGCAAGCCGCTCGACAAGAAGCGCGTCGAGACCGAGGCGCGGCCGGGCCCCGAGGGCACGCGCCTGCTCGAGGTCCACCTGCCGCGCTTCGGTCCCGTGCTGCTGCTGGACGGCGGCCCCGGCAAGCGCTGGATCACCAGCGAGACCGCCGGAGATCCCGCGGCCATCCTGAGCCTCGCGCGGCAGTAGGCGGGCGCGGCGACTGATCCGTTGACGACCCACTGTGCGCAGACGCCTCGATCGCGTCAAACGTAAGCACCTCAGATCACTCCAGCGATCGGGGCACATGGATTGCAAACCTCAAGCGCATGTCGATAGATCCCGGCCGGCACGGATGTGCAGCAGCACTGTTTCTCTCCGCGCTGGCCGCCTGCACCCGCGAAGCGGCGCCCGCCGTGTCCCCCGCAGGTGACGATGGCACCGACGCGGCGACCAGGCCGCCGACCGATGCCGCGGACCCTGACGCGATCACGCCCGCGGCGGCGCCCTGCCCCGGGCACGACCAGACGCTCACGCTTCCGCCGGGCTTCTGCGCCACGGTCTATGCCGACGGCGTGGGCCGCGCGCAGCAGATGCTGGTCACGCCCGCGGGCGATCTGTACGTGGCGGTGGCCGACACCGCCGACGGCACGCCGGGGGGCGTGCTGGCGCTGCGAGACACCGACTACGACGGCGTCGCCGACGAGCGCAAGGCGTTCGGCAGCGGCGGCGGCCACGGTCTGGCCTGGAAGGCCGGCACGCTCTACTTCGCCCGGGACGATCGCGTCGTGTCCTGGGAGCTGAGCAACCTTCCCGACGGTGAGTACGCGCCACACGGGCTGCCGACCACGATCCTGATGGACCTGCCCGCAGACGGTGACCACCCAGGCAAGACGCTCGCCTTCGACGCGCAGGGCCGGCTGCTGGTCACGATCGGCTCGGCGACGAACTCGTGCCAGGCCGCGAACCGCATGCCCGGCTCACCGGGCCTGGACCCCTGCCCCGAGCTCGACGGGCGCGCCGGCGTGTGGCGCTTCGATCCGTACGACGAGGGGCAGCTGCAGACGGACGGCGAGCGCATCGCCACCGGGCTGCGTCACACCAGCGCCCTGGCGGTGGCGCCGGAGAGCGGCGCGATCGTGGGCATCAGCCGCGCTCGCGATCAGCTCTCCGAGTGCTGGCCGCTCGTCTACGGCCCCGGCGACGTCGCGCACCTGCCCTCGGACGAGCTGGTCATCGTGCAGGAGGGCGGCGACTACGGCTGGCCGTACTGCCACCACGATCCGGCGCGCGGCCAGATGGTGCTCGCGCCCGAGTACGGTGGCGACGGCGAGGCGGTCGGCCGCTGCGCGGGCGTGCTCGGCCCGCAGCTCGCGCTACCCGCAGACGGCGCGCCGCAGGCGATGCTCTTCTACAGTGGCGGCCAGTTCCCCGAACGCTACCGGCATGGCGCGTTTGTGAGCTTCCACGGCACCAGCGCCGAGCCGGAGGGCACCGCGGCGCCCGGCTACGCGGTAGGCTTCGTGCCGTTCGAGGACGACCTGCCGCGCGCGGACTGGGAGATCTTCGCCAGCGGCTTCGCGGGCGCGGGCCGGCCGCTGCCCGAAGCCGCCAGGCACCGCCCGACCGGGCTCGCCGAGGGCATCGACGGCTCGCTGTTCGTCGCCGACGATCAGCGCGGCCGGATCTGGCGCGTCAGCTACGTCGGCCAGGAGTGACCACGGCTCACTCGCCCTCGTCGGCGCGCGCGTCGCTCTCGGGCGGCCCGCCGCCGCCCTCGCCATCCTCGCTGTTATCGGCGGCCGCGGCGTCGCCTGTGGCGCGGCAGCTCGGCGCGCGCCCGAGGCCCGCGAGGCCCACGCCACCGGGCGCGACCAGCCGCGCGACCTCGGCGCCGCTGGTCACGTCCACGATGCGCACGGCGCCCGCGCCGTCCTCGTGGGCCAGGCGGTCGTCGTCGAGCCAGGCCGCAGCCAGGCTGCTCTCGCCCGAGGCCACCACGCGCAGCCGGCCGGTCGCCGCGTCGACGACGTAGAGCTCGGCGCGCCGCTCGGCCTCGTCGGTGGCACAGGGATCGGCGCGGGTCGCGAAGGCCACGCGCGCCTCGCCCGGTGACCAGGTGAAGCTCTTGCGGCGCGCGTACTCGCCGGTCGGCAAGGTGACCGTCTTGCGGGTGTTGGCGAGCCGGAAGGCGCCCGCCGCCGCGTCGGGCGAGGCCGGCGTGTCCCAGTCGGCCTCGACGTGCGCGGGCTTCGCGTCGAGGACCAGCACGTCCTCGGCGGTGACCAGGAGCTGCCGTCCAGCGTTGCCGCGCGCCTTGGTGCCGCGCGCGCGGCCGCCCAGCACGTCGAGCTGCCAGGTGCGCGCGAGCTTGCGGCCCTCGCCGAGGAGATCGCCGGTGGTGCCATAGAGCCGGCCGCGCTCGTCGAACTCGAGACGCAGCGCGACCACGTCCTGGAACTTCACGTTGCGCGGCGACATCGCGGGCAGGTTGAGATCGACGGCGCCGACGCGCGCCTCGACGAGCACGGGCGGCGCGGCGGCGGCGCCGCCCGCCGGCTTCGGCGGCACGCGCACGCGCGTGTATGCCACCCACGCGAGCTGGTCGCCGGCGGGCGAGCGCAACCATCCGGCGACGTTCAGGTTGGTGCGCGAGACGCGCAGGTAGCGCCTCGTCTCGCCGTCCCAGGCGTAGATCTCGGCGCGCAGCAGCACGTCCTGTGTGCCGGTGCGCAGCGCGCGCACCGGCACGCGGCGCGCGACCACCAGCAGGCCGTTCTGCACGCGCCGCACATACTCGGCGCGGTAGCCGGCGAGCAGCTCGCGAACGCGTGGGCCGCGCGCGCCGGCGAGGTACGCCGCGAGCTGCGGATCCCGCTCCCAGTCGGCGCCCCAGCGCATCCAGTCGCCGGCGAGCGCGATCGACAGATGGCGCGCGACGCCGGTCTCCACGCCCTGCGCGGCCAGCGCCGAGGCGAGCGTGCGGTGCGCCTCGAGGTGCCCCGCGTCGGCGGCGAGCGCGGCCTCGCAGGCGCTGCGCACGCTTGCCCAGTCGCCGCGCTCGCGCGCCGTCAGCGCCCGCCGGAAGTGCTTCTGTCCGGGGCCCGACGCGTAGCCGAAGGCCTCGACCTGCGCGAGCCCGACCGGCACCGGCTCGAGCTCGCGCTCGAAGTCGGGCCCGTCGCCGGCATCGACCGCGACGATCGCCGCGTCGGCGGCGGGCGCGGGCTTCGCGTTGCCGCCGCAGGCCACGGCGACGAGCAGCAGCAGCAGCGGCAGCAGCCGTCGACTCGAAGCTCGCATCGCAGACGTCGGCATCGCTGGCGGCGGAATGTAGCGCGAGCGCGCGGCCTGCGCGGTGCGACCCGCGCGTTTCTGGTATACCGCATCCGTGATCGTCGCCGAATCGTTCAAGGGACGTCGTTTCATCGGCAGGCTCGACCGCGGTATGGACCTGTTCGGCGGGCTGCTCCAGGTCTGCAAGGACCGGCAGATCAGCACCTGCGAGGTGCGCGCGCTCGGCTCGCTCGAGACCGTCGAACTGGCCGAGTACGACCAGGCGACCAAGACCTGGAAGCCCGCGCGCAAGTTCGCCGGCGGCTTCGAGGTCCTCAACCTGACCGGCAACGTGTCGGAGAAGGACGGCCAGCTCGCGCTGCACGTGCACGCCTCGCTGATGCGCGATCGCGACAGCGGCGTCGAGATGCTGGGCGGTCACGTGGTGGCCGGCCGGATCTTCGCGCTCGAGTTCGTGCTCGAGACCTTCGACGACCTGCTGCTCCGTCGCGGCGTCGACGAGATGACCGGGCTGACGCTGTGGCGCGAGGCCGTGCAGTTGCCGCCGGGCGCGGGCCCCGGCGCGGGCACCACCGGCACGGGCACCACCGGCAGCGGCACGGGCGCGAGCGCCGGCGCGGGCATCACAGCGCCGGCGCCGCTGTCAGCCAACCCGCCGTCCCGATCGACGTCCGCGCCCCTGCCGCCCGCGGCGCGCTTGGTCCCGGTCGCGCCGCCCACGGCCACCACGCTCGTATCGGGCTCGGGCTGGGCCGACGTCGCCGCGGCCTCGGCGCAGAAGCCGCCCGCGATCGAGAACCCGCCGGAAGACGAGTCGCTGGTCACGGTCGGCGACGTGATCGAGCACGCGAAGCTCGGCCGCGGCGAGGTGCAGCGCCTCGAGGGCTCGGGCGAGTTCCTGCACGTGCGCCTGTCGAGCGGCCGGCTGGTCCGGCTGTCCCTCGACGTCCTCAAGCTCACGCTCACCGGTCGCGACGGCAAGAAGCGCGTGTTCAGCGCCACCGTGATCTAGCGTGCGGCCGGCGGCGACGCGCGCCCTACCTGGCTTCGTCGCGCTCGGCCTCGCGGCCTCGCTGGCGGCCGGCTGCGGCGGGCGCAAGGAGCTGCCACGCGCGACGATCGATGCCGGCCCGGCGGCGGAAGGCCCGGCCGTCGCCGCGGCCGTCGCCGCGGCCGTCGCCGCAGCGCCAGGCACGCCGGTCGAGCTGCGCGACGCCGACGGCAAGCTGGCCCTGTCGCTCTTGCACGACGCCCACGGCTGGCACGTCGGCCCGGCCGACATCCGCGTCGACACCGACGACGCCTGGGTGCTCGAGAGCGCCGGCGTGGCGACCGGCAGCATCCGCCCCGGCGCCGCGGGCGCGCAGCTCGCTGACGCCACCGGGGTGCGGTGCC
>JBKJOI010000660.1:0-15498 GCA_046595695.1 Haliangiales bacterium
AGCTTGAAGGCGTCCGGCTTCAAGCTGCTCTCGGGCGAGGCCGCGCTCCTCTCGTACGGCGACCAGCAGGCCGCGAGGTACTTCTGCAAGACCTGCGGGATCCACTGCTACGGGAAGGGCCACCTGGAGCAGCTGGGCGGAGACTTCGTCGGGGTCTACCTCAACACCCTGAACGACATCGACCTGGGCGAGGTGAAGCTCGGCTACTTCGACGGCCGCCACGACAACTGGATGGCGGGCTTGCGCGACAAGCCGTGGCCGACGCTGACGCCCGCGGCTTGACCGCCTCGGCGGAGCGCGGGCGCGGGCCGCCCGACGGCGCTCAGGTCACTTCAACTCGCTGATGAAGCGCTTGAGGAAGACCGACTGCTTCTGGTTCTGGGTCTCGGTGGAGCTGGCGATGAACTGCTCGACCAGGCCGCCGACGGCGAAGATCTTCACGTTGACGTTCAGGTCGCTGATGCGCTCGACGCGCCCGGGCCCGCGCTCCTCGAGCCAGGTCTCGCCGGTGATCTCGAGCTTGTCAGCCATCCGGTCGGGGATCATGCGGAAATTCCAGCGCTTGGTCGCGGGATCGAAGCGGCCGTCCTCTTCCATGCTGGTCGTCTCGCCGAACAGCTTGCGCACCGGCGCGGGCGCGTCCATGCGCTGCACGAAGCGCAGCCGCCGCGCCAGCCCGGTCGCGAGATCGCCACGCTCCTCCAGGAACTCGACCCGCTCGCAGCCGAGCGCCTCGAGGTACACGCGCTCCTGGAAGGAGCGCGAGAAGAATACGTCCCGCCAGTAGCGGTCTGCGTCGAGGTCCAGCACATCTCGTCGGGTGATCCGTCGCATGCCGCGAACGTACTCCACGGTGTAGCCTCCGGGCATGCGGATCGAGAGGCACGACGAGATCGCGCTCCTGCGGCTGAACGCCGGCAAGGCGAACGCCATGACCGCCGACTTCCTCACCGGGCTCGGCCGCCTGGTCGACGAGGCGACCGCCCCCGCCGCCGGCGTCCGCGCCCTGGTACTCACCGGCGAGCGGGTGACCTTCAGCGCCGGCCTGGCGCTGCCGTCGCTGCTCGGCCTCGAGCGCGCCGCCCTGCGCGGCTTCATGGACCTGTTCGCGCGCACGATGCTGCGCGTGTTCACCTGCGAGCTGCCGGTCGTCGCCGCGGTGAACGGCCACGCCATCGCCGGCGGCTGCGTGCTCGCGCTCGAGTGCGACGCGCGCCTCATGGCCGACGGCGCCGGCAAGATCGGGCTGACCGAGGTCACGCTCGGCATCGGGCTGCCCGCGGTGGTGATCGAACCACTGCGCCTGGTGGTGCCGGCGCGCGCGCTGGCACCGATCGCGCTCGAAGGCCGCCTGTTCGACGCGCGCGCGGCGCTCGAGCTGGGCCTCGTCGACGAGCTGGTCGTCCCCGCCGAGCTGGAGACGCGCGCGATCGCGCGCGCCCGTGAGCTCGCGCGCGCCGCCGGCCCGGCCTTCGCGCAGGTGAAGCAGGCGCTGCGCCGCCCGGCCCTGGACGCGATCGCGCGCCACGGCGCCGACGAGCGCGAGCGCTGGCTCGACACCTGGTACAGCCCCGCCGCGCAGGCGCGCCTCGCCGAGCAGGTCGCCCGGCTCGCCGCGCCCCGACCCGACCGCTAGGCTTCGCGCCTTCCCGCCTCCCGGCGCCTGCCGCTGTTACAATGGACCTTCGATCTCCGAACCATGGACGAGGGCCCGTTCACGTCGGCACGCTTCCGGGTGGTCCGCTGCATCGGCAGGGGCGGCACCGGCGTGGTGTACGAGGCCTACGATCGCGACCGCGGCGCGCACGTCGCGGTGAAGACGCTGCGCTACCTGCAGCCCAACGCGATCGGGCGCTTCAAGAACGAGTTTCGCGCGCTCCAGGACATCGAGCACCCCAACCTGGTGAGCTTCGGCGAGCTGCTCGAGGAGGCCGGACAGCTGTTCTTCACCATGGAGCTGGTCGCCGGCGTCGACTTCCTCTCCTACGTGCGGCCGACGCGCAACCAGGAGACCGCCTACGCCGACACCCTGGCTCTCTCGGCGACGGCCGCGACGGCGATGGCCACGGCGGGCCCAGCCGTCTCGCCGTCTCTGCCCAACTTCGACACCGGCGTGCGCGAGAGCACCTCGCCGCAGAATCGCCCGCCGCGCGCCGATCCGCTCGACGAGTTGCGCCTGCGCCACGCGCTGGTCGAGCTCGGCCGCGGCCTGGTCGCGCTCCACGCCTCGGGCAAGGTGCACCGCGACGTCAAGCCGTCCAATGTGCTCGTCACTGCCGAGGGCCGCGCCGTGCTGGTCGACTTCGGCCTGCTCGTCGACGAGGGCCACGACGAGCAGTGGTCGTCCCCGAGCATCGTCGGCACGCCGCACTACATGGCACCCGAGCAGGCCGCCGGCCAGGCGACCGGCCCCGCCGCCGACTGGTACGCGGTCGGCGTCATGCTCTACGAGGCGCTGACCGGCTACCTGCCGTTCTCCGGCTCGCCGATGAAGGTCCTGCTCGACAAGCAACGCATCGAGCCGCCGCTCCTCGACGCAACGACCGCACCGGCCGACCTGGTCGCGCTATGCACCCAGCTCATGCGCTTCGATCCCGCCGAGCGGCCCGACGGCGAGACGATCTTGCGCCGGCTGGGCCGGCCGGAGGACCCCGAGCGCGGTCACAAGCGGCCGTCGACGACCATCAGCCAGGGCCCGCCGTTCGTCGGCCGCCAGGCCGAGCTCGAGGTGCTCGCCGCCGAGCTCGAGGCCTGCACCGCGCGCGGCAGCCCCGGCGCCGTGCTGATCCGCGGCGAGTCCGGCGTGGGCAAGAGCACGCTCGCGCACGTGTTCACGCACTCGCTCGAGCGCCGCGCCGTGGTCGTCGCCGGCCGCTGCTTCGAGCGCGAGTCGGTGGCCTACAAGGCGTTCGACGGCGTCCTGGAGGCGCTCGCGCGCCTGCTCGCGCGCCTCGATCCCATCGACGCCGCGGCGCTCTTGCCGCGCCACGCCGCGCTGCTCGCGCAGGTCTTTCCGGTGCTCAAGCGGGTGCGCGGGTTCGCCGACGCGCCCAAGCCCGCCGAGGCGCTCGACCAGCGCGAGCTGCGCCTGCGCGTCTTCGGCGCGCTGCGCGAGCTGTTCACGCGTCTGGCGCGGCGGCACCCGGTCGTGATCGCCATCGACGATCTGCAGTGGGCCGACGCCGATAGCCTGGCCCTGCTGGGCGAGATCCTGCGCCCGCCCGACGCGCCGCCATTGCTCCTGATCGCGACCTTGCGGCCGAAGAGCCGCGATGTCCCCGCCGACGCCGGCACGCGCGTGCGCGCGCTCTGCCCCGCGTCGCGTGAGATCCTGCTCGGGCCGCTCGACGCCGGCGACTCGCTCGAGCTCGCGCGCGTGCTGCTCGACGTCCACGGCGTCAAGGAGGACGTCGACGTCGCCGCGCTGTCCGAGGAGGCCGCCGGCCACCCGCTCTTCCTCGACGAGCTGGTGCGCCACGCCGCCGACTTCGGCGCGCGCGCGGGCACGCCGGCCACCGCGCTGCTGCGCCTCGAGGACGTGCTGTGGACGCGGGTCAGCGCGCTCGAGCCCAAGGCGCGCGAGATCCTCGAGCTGGTGTCGATCGCGGGCGGCCCGCTCGATCAGGAGACCATGACGCGCGTCGCCGACGTGCCGCCCGAGCGCTTCGCGCGCCTGGTGTCGCTGCTGCGCGTCTCCAACCTGGTGCGCACCACCGGCGCACGCGCCGCCGACACCATCGAGCCCTACCACGACCGGGTACGCCACGCGATCGCGAGCCGCCTCGATCCCAGCCAGCGCAAGGACATCCACCGCGCGCTCGCGGTCGCGATCGAAGGCTCACGCTACCCGGGCCAGGAGTCGATCCTCGCCTTCCACTGGAAGGGCGCCGGGCGGCTCGAGCTGGCCGCGCAGTACGCGGCCGCGGCCGCCCTGCGCGCCATCGAAGCGTTCGCGTTCGATCGCGCCGCGCGCTTCTACCGCGCGGCGCTCGAGCTCGGCCACCCCGAGCGCGTCGCGCTCTTGACGCGGCTGGGCGAGGCGCTCGCCAACGCCGGCCGCGGTGCCGAGTCCTCCGAGGCCTACCTGGCCGCCGCCACCGACGTCGTCGCCGACGACGTCGCGCTCGATCTGCGCCGCCTCGCCGCCGAGCAGCTGCTCATCAGCGGCCACATCGACCGCGGCCTCGAGCTCATCACCAAGGTACTAGCGGCGCTGGGCATGAAGCTGCCGCAGACGCCCGGCGGCGCGCTCGCATCGCTGGTGGTGCGGCGCGCGCTGCTGAGCGTGCGCGGCCTCGGCTTCACCGAGCGCCAGGAGAACGCGGTCGCGCAGAATCAGCTCACGCGCGTCGACATGTGCTGGTCGGTCGCGACCGGGCTGGCCATGGTCGACACCATCCGCAGCGCCGACTTCCAGACCCGCCACCTCTTGCTCGCGCTCAAGGCCGGCGAGCCGACGCGCGTCGCGCTCGCGCTCACCGTGGAGGGCGGCTTCCGCGCCACCAGCGGGCGCCAGGGCCGGCACAAGGCCGAGCGGCTGTTCGCCTCGGCGCATGCGCTGCTCGCGCGCAACCCCTCGCGCCACGCGTCGGCGGTGCTGCTCGGCGCCGAGTGCATCGCCGCGTATCAGGGCGGGCACTGGCGCGAGGCGCTCGAGCTGGCGCGCCGCGGCGAAAAGGCGTTCCGCAACCAGCGCACCGGCGCAGCCTGGCAGCTCGACACCGTGCACTTCTTCGGCCTGTACTCGCTCTTCTACCTGGGCGAGCTGCGCGAGCTGGCGGTGCAGACGCCCGCGCACCTGCAGGCGGCCACCGAGCGCGGCGATCTGTACGCCGCGACCAACCTGCGCGCCGGCCTGTGCAACGCCGCCTGGCTGGTGCGCGACGACCTCGCCGCCGCCCGCCAGCACCTGGCCGACGCGCAGCAGCAGTGGAGCCACAACGGCTTCCACGTGCAGCACTTCCACCAGATGCTCGGGCTCGGCAACATCCACCTCTATGCGGGTGAGGCCGAGGTCGGCTACCAGACCATGGCGGCACGCTGGCCCGACTACGAGCGATCGCTGCTCACGCGCGTCGACATCCTGCGCCTCGAGGCGCTGCACCTGCGCGCACGGCTGGCGCTGGCGCTGGCGCGCGCGCGGCCCGCGGAGAGCCCACGCTACCTGCGCGAGGCCAGGAAGCTGGCGGCCGCGCTCGGCAAGTCGCCCGAGCCGTGGGCGGTCTGCTGCGCGGAGCTCGTGCGCGCGGGCGTGGCGGCGCGCCTCGGCGACGTCGCCGGGGCGCGCGCGTGCCTGAGCCACGCGGCGCTCGGCTTCTCCGCAGCCGACATGGCCGTGTTCGCGGCGTGTGCGCGCTACCGCCTGGGCCAGCTCCCGGGCGCCGCGAGCGATCGCGCGATCACCGCCCAGGCCGAGGCCGAGCTGCGCGCGCAGACTGTGGCCGCTCCCGCGCGCTTCGTCGACATGCTCGTGCCCGGCTTCGAGCCTCCGGCAACCTAGGCGAGGCCGCGCCGGGAGGCGCCGCGGCGGCGGCTCAGCTGTACTGCCACCACGCAATGGCCGCACCCGCCGCGACGCTCAGCGCGCCGAGCAGGATCCAGCGCCACGCACCACTCGACGGCGCGACCGCGCGCGCGAACGGCAGGGCGAACAGTGGCTCGGTCGGCGCCAACCGGCGCGGAATCTGCGCGGTCGTCTCGGCCGGCAGGGTGATCGGCAGCAGATCGGTCGCCGCCTTGAGCCCGGCGTCCGCCGCTGCCGCCGCCGCGACCACCGATCTCACCGACGGCAACGCCGACGTGGCGCCGGGCACCGGCGTGCCCACGGCCAGGCGCGCGCTGAACGGCGTGAGCACCTGGCGCACCTCGGGCAGCAGCGGCCGATCGCCCGGCTCCTTCGCGAGCATCGCCAGCACCAGCGCGTCCAGCTCCGCGGGCACGCGAGCCCCGAAGCTCGACGGCGCGGGCGGCTCCTGCACGATGTGCTCGACGATCAGGTCCGCGGCCGTGGGCGCGTCGAACGGACGCCGCCGCGTCAGCAGCTCGAAGATCACGACGCCGAGCGAGTACACGTCGGCGCGCGCGTCGACCTGGTGGCAGGCGGCCTGCTCCGGCGAGACGTACTCGGCGCTGCCGACGACCACGCCATCGAGCGTGAGGTGCTCGCGCGACCGTCGGCCGTCCACGATCTTGGCCAGGCCCAGGTCGAGCACCTTGACGAGCGGACCCTGCCCATCCGTGCCTTCGACCAGGATGATGTTGTCGGGCTTCAGATCGCGGTGCACCACGCCCTGCGCGTGCAGCGCGGCGAGCGCGTCGACCAACTGGGCGCCGATGTGGCACACCTCGACCACGCTCAGCGAGCGGCCCAGCCGCGCGCGCAACGTCTGGCCCTCGAGCCACTCCATGGCGAAGTAGGCACGGCCGTCGGCGAGCTCGCCGAACGTGAAGACGTCGACCACGTTGGGGTGGTGTACACGGCTGGCCGCCATGGCCTCCTGCACGAAGCGGGCGGTCGCGTCGGCGTTGCCCATGCGGTCGCCGCGCAGCACCTTGACCGCCACGCGCCGACCGATGAGCGGATGGACCGCACCGTAGACCGCACCCATCGCGCCCATGCCGAGCAGGCACTCGATGCGGAACTCGCCCACGGCGGTCCCGGGCTTCAGCATCTCGCTCGGGCGCTCGCGCAGGTCGCCCTGCCAGGGCGGCCGGGCATCGATGAGAGTGGTCGCGCCCGAGAGCGCGGCAAAGGTACCGGTGCCCTGGACCGACGAGCTCAGGCGTCGGGCGCTCACCGGCCCGGCCGCGGCGGCCGCCGCCGAGTCAGGCGCGATGCCTTCGACCGAGGCCCCGCAGAAGCCGCAGAAGCGCGCCGCGCGCGCGAGCCCGGCTTTGCAGCGGCCGCACATGGCCACCGTCGGTCGGAACGACCCGGTGGCGTCGTCGCCCGAAGGTCTCGGCTTCATGGGCCGCACGTCTCCAGCGCACACGTCATCACCAACACTCCCCCAAAGGCTGAGATTGTTACGGGGCGTGGCCAGGTGCAAGCCCCCTTCTTGGGTTACGGGACACGGCTGCGGTGCAAGCTCGCCTGATGCGATCGCTCTTCCGGGGGTCGCGGCGCCCGCGGTGTCTGCGGTAGACTGCGAACACGAGCCGACGTGCCCGACCGCGACGAGATCACGCGACGCTGGGCCAAGACGAGCCCGCAAGAGGTCGTCGCCGACGACGCGCTGCTGCGCGCGCTGCGCGGGCTCATCGCGGCGTTGCGCGCCGCGCCGCGTGACGCCGACGTCCGACGAAATCTCCAAGCGCTCGCCGCGCAGCACCACGCGTGGGACGAGCTCGCCGGCCTGCTCGACGACGAGGCGCGCGGCACCGCCGCGCCTGCCGCCACCGCGGCGCTCTTGCTCGAGCTCGCCGAGGTCCACCTGCACCAGGGCCGCGCGCACGAGGCCGAGGCCGCGTACCGCCGGCTGCGCGCGATGGGCCCGGGCGCGCTGGAGCCGCGCGACGAGGCGCACCTGCTCGAGGAGCTCGCCGACGTCTACGAGACCCTGCTCGATCAGCCACTCGAGGCCATCGCCGCGGTGCAGCGGCTGGTGGAGCTCGCGCCCGACGAGGCCCTGCTGCACGATCGCCTGGCCCGGCTCTTCGATCGCGTGGGCGCCTGGAAGAGCGCCGCCGAGGCGTTCGAGCACTCCGCCGAGATGGCCGGTGCCGACGATCGCGCGCGCGCCGCGCTGCGCGCCGCGGCGCGCATCTACCGCGAGCACGGCATGCCCGAGCGCGCCGTCGCGGTCTACCGCCTGATCATCAGCCGGCGCGCCAGCGACCTCGAGGCCTGGCGCGGGCTCGACGAGCTGCTCGAGGGCCTGGGCCGCTGGCGTGAGCTCGCCGGCGTGCGCGCCGCCCTCGCCGAGCGCACCGAAGGTGGCACCGCGCGCGCCGCGCTGCTGCGCGCGCAGGCGCGCGCGCTCGAGCAGGCGGGCGATCACGCGCTCGCCGTGCAGGTGCTCGGCGAGGCCGCGCAACTCGCGCCCGAGGATCTCGCCTCGGTGCTCGACCGGGCGCAGCTGCTCACCCGCGCCGGTCGCGGCCGCGAGGCCGCCGCACTGCTCGACACGCGCCTCGTCAAGGCCGGAGCCGGCGGCGCGAGCGCCGAGGACGTCGCGATGCTGCGCCTGCGCCTCGCCGAGGTGCTGGAGGAGGCCTGCGCGGATCGCGCCGGCGCTGCCGCCGTGCTCGAGACCTTGCTGTCCTCTCAGCCGCACCACCTGCCCGCGCTCGACCGCTTCGTCCGCCTCGCGCACGGCGCCGCCGACCCGCGCAGCTACGCGGTGGCGCGGCTGCGCCAGGCGGCCGCGCTGCCGGCCGGCGAGGACAAGCTGGCCGCGATCCTCGACGCCGCGCGCCGGCTGCGCGACCAGGCGCACGATCTCGAGGCGGCCGCGCTCGCCTTCGAGCAGGCTGTCGAGCTGGAGCCCTCGCTCGAGCCGGCGCGCCGCGAGCTCGCCGACGTGCGCGCCGGCCAGGTGGTCGAGCGCGCCCGCGCCGACGCCCGCAAGGGCCAGGCGCGCGCCGCCGAGCGCAGCCTGCACACGCTGCTCGCCATCCGGCCCGACGACTTCGACGCGACCATCGCGCTCGCCGACATCCTCGAGGATAGCGGCCGGCAGCAGGACGCCGCGGAGCTCCTGCGCATCTCGGTGGCCGGCTTCGCGGCGGCGCCCGCGGCGACGCGCGGCCTGCTCGCCTACCGCCACGCGCTCGTGCTCGCCGCGCTCGGCGAGGCCGAAGATGCGCACCAGCTCCTGCTCGAGGCGCATCGGCTGCGCCGCCACGACCTGACCATCACGCTGACGCTCGGCGAGAGCTGCTTCGCGCGGCACCTGTGGCGCGAGGCCGCGCTCTACCTGTCGGCGCTCGCGCGTCACGCCGAGGCGCCGGGCCACGCGCCCGAGGTCGCGAACGGTCTCTGGCGCGCTGGCCAGGCCGAGGTGCGCGCGCTGCGCCCCGAGCGGGCCGAGGTGCTCTACGAGGAGGCGGTCCGGCTGCACCCGGGCTGCACGCTGGCGTGGCACGCGCTCGCCGAGCTCGCGATGGAGCGTGGCCAGGTCGACCGCGCGGCCGACTGCCTCGAGCGTGAGGCGATGGCGAGCAGCGACGCGCGCGATCGCGTGCGCCTGTACGACGCGATCGGCGATCTCGCGCTCGAGGTGCTCGGCGATACGGCGCGCGCCGAGCGCTGCTTCGTCGCCGCGGTGCGCGCGGGCAGCCTGGGCGCGGGCGGTGCGAGTGGCACCGGCGGTGGCGCGGAGGGCAGCGGCGCCGACGCGAGCGGCGCGGGCAGCGCCGGCCTGGCCGCCAGCGCACGCCAGGCGCAGCTCCTGAACAAGCTGCTGCTCCTGCAGCGGCGGCGCGGCGGCGAGAGCGACGCCTGCCGCGCGCGCGGCGAGACCTGCGAAAGGCTCGCCGAACTGGCCGCAGCCGCCGGTGACACGAAGCTCGCGCACGAGCGGCTGATCGAGGCCATCGACGCCTACGCCACGGGCGGCGATCGCGCGCGCGCGCGCGTCGCCGCCGAGCGCCTCGCCGATGCCCACCCGCTCGACGAGGACGCGATCTGGCGCGCCAGCGAGCTCGAGCTCGCCGACGGCGATCACGAGGCCGCGGCGTCGCGCCTGGGGCGCGCGCTGCTCAGCTGGGGCGCGGCCGGGCCGCGCGCCGAGGCGGATCCGCGGCGCGCCGAGCTGTGGCGCCGGCTGGGCGACGCGCGCCGGCTGCGCGGCGATCTGCGCGGCGCCGAGGCGGCCTACGACCACGCGATCATCCACGCGAGAGAGAGCGACGCGGCGCTGGGCGCGCGCCGCGGCCTAGTCGGCCTCGCCGCCGTGCTCGGCCGGTCGCTCGTGCCGCTCTTGCGCCCGCTCGTCGACGCCGATCGCGAGCCCGCCGAGATCCTGGCGCTCGCGCGCGCGCTCGCCGCCGAGGTCGACGCGGGCGCTGGCCCCGGCCCCGGCGCCGGCGACGAGGAGGCCGCGCGCGCCATGCTCGAGCTCGCCGCGGTGCTGGGCGTGGCGCCCGAGGTCGCCGACGAGGCCGAGGCCTGGCTCGGGCGACATCCCGCGCGCGTCATGGCCTCCGACGAGAGTTACGCGGGCAACCTGGACGCGCAGACGCGACGCGAGCTGGTCGACGATCCCGCCGACGCGCCGCTCGGAGACGAGCTGGAGGCCTGCTGGGAGTCGGCGGCGCTGCTGTGCGCGGATCCGCGCACGGCGCTCGAGAGCACCGGCTTCGCCGACGCCGAGCGGGTCTCGCCGGTGAGCCTGGCCGCGGCCGCGGCGCTCTACCCGCAGATCGCCAACGCGCTGGGCGGGCCGACGACCCTGCTCTACTCGTCGCGCGTGAAGCATGCGCCGGATCTGAGCCTGCTCCTGTCGTCGCCGCCGGTGGTCGTGCTCGGCCCCGGGCTGGCGGCGCGGCGCGCGCAGTCGCGCTCCGACGCGGACGTGCTCGGCGACACCGAGCTGCGCTTCCGCATCGGCCGGGTGATCGAGCTGGCGCGGCCGCGGCGGGTGTTCGCGGCCGGGTCGGGCGCCGTCGCGTTCGCCCGGCTCATCGGTGGGCTCTGGCACGCCTTCGGCCAGGGCGGCAGCGCCAGCGTGGATCCCGCGGTCGCGCAGCTCGCCGAGCAGCTGCGCGGGGTGCTGCCGGTGCGCCTGCGCGCGCGCTTGACCGAGCGGCTGCGCGCGATGGCGCCGGAGGACCTCGATCCCATGCGCTACCTGTCGGGCTGCGAGCGCGCCGCGGATCGCGCCGGCCTGATCGCCTGCGGCCATGTGGGGGTGGCGGTGTCACTCGCGGGCGGCCCGGAGTCGGCGCGCCACCTCGTGCACCTCGCGGCGTCGCCGGCGTACCTGACGGCACGCAAGAAGCTCGGCGGGCGCTAGGCGCGACCCGCGATGCAGGTAGGTGCCGCGCGCACCCCGGCAGGTGCCATCGGTGTCCACCCGCGTCGGAGGGTGTCGAAGCTTCGACGCATTCCTGGGCCTCACACTTGTAATTTCCAGAGTTTGCCTCGTGGCCCGCGGGTTGCTACCTGGTCCGGCATGATGAAGTCGAGCGTGACGGCGGTGCTGGTGGCGATCCTGGCGGTGGGCTGCATCCCGGGCGGCGACGACGACATGGCCCCGGAAGACCTACCGCTCGCCGCGTCGGGCCGTTACGACGTGGTGAGCACGTTCGACGTGACCGCCGAGGCGCTGCTGCCCCCTCCGGCCTACGACGCGATCGATCTGCTGAGCGGCCTGCGCGACGATCCCGCGGGCACGCTGATCGGTCTGCTCGACGACGCGGGCGTGCCAGTCATCGACAAGCTGTACGCTGCGCTGCCCGCCGTGCTCGAGTCGAAGCTCGAGGGCTGGATCAACGCCTACGTCGACGCGGCGGTCTTCGGCGACGACGCCGTGACCGCTCGCATAGACGAGCTGCTCGGCCTGGTCGAGACCACGCTGACGCGCTTCGACCTGGTCGGCGAGCTGACCCTCGACGGCGCGGCCGGCGCGTCGCACCGGGTGCGCGCGATCGCGTTCCGCCTGCGTGACCAGGACGTGCGCATCGACGTGCCCGCGGCGCCCGCGCCCATCGTGCTCGACGCGACCTGCTCGGCGTCGGTGACCCAGCTCGCCGGCAGCGACGACGCGGCGCTCGAGCTCGGCGAGCACGCGTTCGGCCTCGCCTACGGCGAGTACGCGTACCAGGCGATCGAGCGCGTGGTCTTCGATCGCTACGGCACGGACGTGCGCGGCGCGCTCGGCCTGCTGCTGGACTGCCCGGCGCTCGCGGCCAGCGTCGCGGACCGCTGCGTGCTCGGCGTCTGCGTGGGTCACGAGGCGCAGCTCGTGTCGGTGTGCGAGTCGGGCCTCGACCTGGTCGCGGCCGAGCTGCACGACCGCCTCGCCGCGGTCCGCTTCGATACCGTGCGCCTCGACCGCGGCGCGGCCACGCTCGTCGACGGCGCGCCCGCGGATCACGTCGCCGACGCGATCGTGGGCGGTGTCTGGCAGGCGCAGATCGACGCCGGCCAGGGGCTGCGCCCCGCGCCCGCGACGTTCGTGGGCAGCGCCAAGCGCTAGCGGTAGCGCTGGCTACGAGGGGCGGCCCGCCAGTCGTGAGTTTTGGGGGGATTGCGCACTTGCCCTGAAAACGCCATGGGGATCAGACGTTTGGAACGTGGAGAGTGTCCCCAGGCGTCAGGGGCAGAAGATGACCTCGAAGGCGGTGTCGGCGGGACAGGCGTGGAGGCCCATGGCGTCGTCGTACGAGTAGCTGTAGGCGCTCGGGCACATGGTGTGGATGAGCGCGACGTAGCTGGTGTGCTCGACGCTCATCGGATCGCTGGTGGCGCGGCAGGCGTCGGGGCCGATGCAGCCGTTGGCCTCGGTGCAGTTGCCGGTGCCCGGATCGATCGGCGTCGGGCAGCACATATGTAGGCCGGGATCCTGGTTCTCGGGCTGGTTGAGGCCATACGGCAGGGAGTAGTTCCACTTCTTGCACGGCGACAGGCAGCCGATGGTGCGCGCCGCGTTGGTGGGATCCTTGACGCGCAGATCGATGCTCGCGTACTGCGCGAACTCGCCCCCGCCGCTCATGTTCTCGTTGCCCGGACAGGCGTCGAGCGTCAGCCCCGCGCAATCGGAGGTCACGCAGCTGCCTTGCTCGGCGCCCGCGCCCTTCGGCACCACCTTGAACGGCAGGGTGTAGCCGTCGACGAGGCTCAGGTTGTAGAAGGTCGCGTCCTGCGCGCCCTCCGGCGGAAACGTGACCTCGAACTTCGAGTCGATGGGTGGCTGGCAACCTGCCGGCCCGCAGGGCGCGCCGCCGCCCTCGCCGTTGTCGCCGATCTTGCAATTCTGCCCCGCCGGGTCGCAGCCGGTCTTGGGCCAGAAGCGCGCCGACGCGAGGCCGCTCGCGGGCACGTCGTAGTCGTGGAAGGCGCCGTCGACGAGCTTCACGTTCTGCGTGTCGCCCACGTTCGCCGAGTGCGCGATCCAGATCGGCTCGTCGCAGCGGTTGGTCACGCGCAGCCGCGTCGTCTGCGGCGAGGCGTCGGCGGTCGGCAGCCCCGCGTCGATGGGCCCGCCGCCGGCGTCGATGTCGTCGACATCGGCATCGACGACGTCGTCGTCGCCGCCACCATCGGCCGCGCGCAGGATCGAGCCCGAGCCGCAGCCCGGGGTCAGGGAGACGAGCGCACCCGCGCACGCGAGCACGATGAAACCCAGGAACGAACTTCGCATATCGACCTCGAAACGTTGCCCCGGCGAACTGCAGGCAAACTGCCCAACTCTTGCTAGCAGTTAACCACGAACCAGACCGCGTCCTACACCCGCATACCGCCCGCACTACGGGCGACTGTAACTTCCGTGGGCCACAGACCACTACACTCCATGCGCGCTCGCCCTGCTCTGCTCTTTTCGCTCCCCGTGATGGCGCTTCTCGCGGCATCCACGCATGGTCGGGCAAGATCGCCGCCGGCGAGACCGTCTACCTGCGCGACGTCACCGGCGACATCCGCGTCGAGGCCGCGGCTGGCGACACGCTCGAGGTCGTCGGCACCGAGCGCAAGCCGGCGGGCGACACGCTCGAGGTCACCGCCGTCGCCCGGCAGGGCAATGACAGCCTCACTTTCTGCGCGATCTTCCCCGAGACCAAGACCACCTGCGAGGCCGAGGGTCGCTGCAGCACCCACGACCGCGGCGACGGTGGCCACCGCGCGCTCGACTTCGTCGTCAAGCTACCGCGCGGCGTGCTGCTCTACGTGAACACGGTGCGGGGCGACGTCGAGGTCCGCGGCGCCACCGCGACCGCCCGGGCGCAGTCGGTGCAAGGCAACGTGCGCGTCGAGGCCACCGGCGCGATCGTCGACGCGTCCTCGGTGCAGGGCGACGTGACGGTGCGCAGCGGCGGCGGCGGTGACGTCGCCGCCGAGACCGTGCACGGCAACGTGCGCGTGGTCGTTCCCGCCGCGCTGGACGCGACCGTGCGCGCCGAGACCGTGAACGGCTCGATCGCGAGCGACTTCGGCCTGCAGGTGGAGAGCGGCCCGGCACACCGCGGCATGCGCGGCAAGCTGGGCGGTGGAAAGCACCGCGTCAACCTGAGCAGCGTCAACGGCTCGATCGAGCTGCGCAAGCCGTAGCCGAACTGGCCGCGCCGCGGCCGCGCCGGGCTCGCACCGCGCGTTTCGTGCGGGCGACAGCGCACAGCGTGCGGCCGCGCCCGGTGCGCGCAGCGGCTAGCTCGTCTGGTGGTAGCCGCCGGGCGATACACCGGCGTTCGGGTCGGGGCTCTCCGCGCCTTGCGCGTGCGAGACGTCAGTCGAGGGGAACGGCTGCACGCCGACGTGGTGCCGCGGGACCAGCTTCCAGCCCAGCGTCGCCGCGGCGTAGGTCGCGAGCAGGCCCAGGATGCTCAGCACCACGAACGCGACCTGCCGCCAGAGCCCATCGCCCGTGCCGTGGAAGGCGATGAGCAGCGCCACCACCGTGGCCGCGTAGAACGCGGTCGGGAACACGACGAGCAGCGGGCGAATCGGACGGGCGATCATGGCCTTGCTGTACATGGAGCGGGCCTCCTGGACTCCCTTGTTTGCAAGCCCGGTGCCGTGGTCCGCAAGCCCGATGCGCGCGCTGGCGTCGGCCGCGCCGCCCCGCCAGGACGTCAGCTCCCGATTGACGCGAGGATTTCACTGACCTAGGGTCACTGACCTGAGGCCAATGAAAGTCGACGCCGGCGCCGGAAACAAGCGGCGAGCCCAGGCCGAGGAGACGCGCACGCGCCTCTTCGCGATCGCCTGTCGGCTGTTCGCCGAGCGCGGCTACCACGCGACCCACGTCGCCGAGATCGCGGCCGCCGCCGGCGTCGCCAAGGGCACCTTCTTCATTCACTTCGGCACCAAGGACGCGGTCATCACCGAGCTGCTCCGCCGCCAGGTCGAGACCGCGCGGCGCGCGGGTGCACAGGCGCGCAAGCGCGGCACGCCCGTCGACGCGCTGGTCGCGACCGTGATGACGCTCGGCGCCGACGCCGGGCGCAGTCACGAGCTGACCCGCGCGGTGCTCGCCGCGACGCTCGAGAACCAGGAGCTCGGCAGCGCCTCGGAGGCGCTGTTCACCGACGTCCTCGACGAGATGACCCAGGACGCGTGCAGCGCCGCCGAACGCGGCCTCCTGCACCGCCGGCGTGATCCCGAGCTGCTCGCGCACGCGCTCCTCGACTCCTACCTCGGTGCGGCGCTGCACTTCGCCACGGTCGCGACCCCGCGCCCGCTGGTCGAGCTGCTCGCGCCGCTCGTCGAATCCAGCCTCGCTGCTCACGTGAAGGAGGACCGACATGGAAAAAATGGCGCCCCCGCGTCCACGCCCCACCCCGCGCGTCCCGCGCCTCCCGCGGCGTCTGCGGCTCCCGCCGCTCGCGCCGACCCTGCTG
>JBKJOI010000724.1:0-2825 GCA_046595695.1 Haliangiales bacterium
CACGCGTGCTCGCCGCGGCCGACGCTTACCAGGCCATGCTCGAGGCGCGCCCGCACCGCGCGGCGCGCGCGCCCGAAGACGCCGCCGCGCAGCTGCGCGCTGACGTGAAGGCGGGTCGCCTGTGCGCGAGCGCGAGCGCGCACGTGCTCGCCGCGGCGGGCCATGCCCGGGCGGCGCGCCGCGAGCTCCCCGCGGGCCTGAGCGATCGTGAGGCCGAGGTGCTCGCGCACGTGGCGCTCGGCCTGTCGACCAAGGAGATCGCGGCGCGGCGTCGCGACGCTCGACGGCATCGCGCGCGTCTGGGCGCAGGTGGATCGGCTGGCCGTGCCGCTGCTGGTGATCCACGGCAGCATCGACAAGCTGACCGCGCCGTCGGGCAGCCGCGATCTCGTGGCGCGCGCGGGCGGCACCGACAAGCGCTTCGAGCTCTACGAGGGACTCAACCACGACCTGCTGCACGAGCCGGACGGCGGCGCCGAGCGGGTCACGGCTGACGTGCTGGCGTGGCTCGACGCGCACACCGGCGGCGCCGCGCTGGCTCCCGCGGCCGGCGTCACGGGCCGGCTGAAGGGCGATCGCGGCGCCGGCGCCGCGGCGGTGGAGTTCGACCTGCGCGGCGAGCAGGCGCGTGACGCCGACGATCTCGGCGGCGAGCCGGCGTTGACCGGCGGGCTGCGTCTGCGCCTCGGGTTCGGCCGGGTCGGCTGGCACGGTGGCCTGGATCTGCGCACCGGCGTCGAGGACGGCTGGCGCTACGAGGCCGACGCGTACCCGCTGGGCCTGGCCGTGCGCCTGGGCCGGAGCGGGCAGCTCGCGCTCGTCGGCGGCATCGGCGCGGGCGGCGTGCGCGGTAGGGCGGCGACCCGCGTGCCCGTGGAGCTCAGCCTGGAGCTGCCGCTCGGCCCCGTGCACCTGGCGTCACGCGTGGCGCTGGCGTGGCGGCTCTCCGGCGACGCGTACGAAGGCGACGCGCTCGGGCTCGCCGACGAGGCGAGCGCGTTCCTCGGCGTCAGGCTGGGGCGCGACCGCCGTTACTGGGCGGATGTGGTCGCCGGCGGCGGGCCGTTCATCGGCCTCGGCTGGCGCGACCTGGGCGGCACCCAGCTCATCGGCGTGACGCTGGGCGTGGCGCTCTGGGGTAGCAACTGAGTTCCACATGTCCTCGCGGACACCCCGACCGGATGAATCGGGTTAGGCTGCGACCGGCGTCGTGCAAGAGGTCGGCCTACGCTTGGTGCGCCTGAGCCCGTAATCGAGTTGGACCCGGAGTCCCACGAGCACCCCGAATCCGTTCGCCAAGGTCGCTTCGGCGGCCCCGAGCACGCTCTCGAGACTTTGACCACGGGGACTCCACGCCGCCCCACCCTTTGAAAGGGGCGGATGATGGAAGTGCTGCACCCGAAGTGCGAACTGGGCGAAATGCGGACCACTGCGATCCTGCCTATTGGCCCGCTTGCGTCGAGTTCCTGGATCAGCTAGTGGAGGGCTCATGATGCGATTCGTTCCCCTCCTCGCCCTCGTCCTGATGGTCGCTTGTGGAGACGACGGCCAAGCCGGCGTCGATGCTGGCAGTGCGGATGCAACGCCCGCAGCCAACATGTGCCCCCCCGCCGAAGCGCTCGCCGTCATCGACGAGCACATCTCCCAGCTGGGGGGGGCGGCTGAAATGCTCGCGGGCCACTCCGGCCCCACCGAAGCGACGGGCTTCTTCCTCTTCCCGGGGCTGCAGTCAGGGGTGCTGGCGTTGTTTGCTGGCCCACTGGTGATGACCTGCTCCTCGCCGATGTCTTATGACGAGTACTGCGAAGCTCCGTACTGCTCGCAGATCGAGTGCACCGGCCAAGGCGCCGGGTGGATCTACCACTTCCGCCTCTCACCAGCGCCGCTCGTGAGCGGCGACTTCACCTTGGCCGAAGCCACCATGGATAATGCCTGGTCCGACGGGGACAGCGGCACGGATTTCACCATCGGTGCGACCGTCAATGGCCCAGGTGGAACTGATTACTCGTTCACCGGCCACGGCAGAATGGCCATGGACGCCCTCGAGCTGACCGAGACGTACGGCAAGCTGGTCGAGGCCGGTGACCTCACCGTGACGTTCCACGAGAGTGCGACCGCGCACTCAGGCGAGGCGAAGGTCGGGGGCACAACCGTGGCGACCGCGGATCCGACGACCGGGAAGCTCACCTTGACTGGACCCTGCCAATGACCAAGGCTGCCCGCGGTCGGAGCGCGCTCCGGGTAACCCATCCCGACTGAAGTCGGCGCTCCCGGCGGTCGCCGGCCTCGAGCTCGCAGATTTCGGCGACCAATGGCAAGAGGCGCCGTGGCCCGCGTCGACGAGCCGGGGCACGAGCTGCTCGGCCAGCGCAGGCAGTCGGAACTCGGCGCACAGGGTCATCAGGCGCTCTGAGGTTGCCCCGCGCGAGTTACCAACCGCCTCATCAAGCGCCTGCGGGACCTCGGCGTCACCGTGGAAGTGAAGGCGGCCGCAGGACCAGCTCAGCCAAGGTGGTGGTTCAGTTTCTATCGAGAGCGAGGATCCGAGTCAGAGGATCAGAGATCGACGAGGTAGTAGCGATCGCAGCTGAAGTGCCCGGTGTGGCCCATCCCGCAGGAGATGCGCCGGAAGCCCGCCTTCACGTACAGCGCCTGCGCGGCGTCCATGCCGGTCAGCGTCTCCAGGTAGCAGCGCCGGTAGCCCAGCTCGCGCGCCTCGCCCAGGCAGGTGGCGAGCATGACCGCGCCGACGCCGCGGCCGCGCGCCTCGCGCAGGAAGTACATCTTGCGCAGCTCGCAGACGTCGGCGTCGCCCTGCTCGAGCG
>JBKJOI010000797.1:0-3858 GCA_046595695.1 Haliangiales bacterium
TCGGAGGTCAAGCAGCACGAGGAGCGGCAGAAGGCGCAGGCCGCCAAGGCCGCGGCGATGGCCGTCGAGCACCAGGCGGCGCTCGCACGCGACAAGTCGAGCGCGGGCCTCAAGCAGGAGATCGCGCGCATCGAGCAGACGCTGCGCCTCGAGGCCGTGAAGGCCGAGGCCGAGGCCGTCATCGGCCGCTTCCAGGCGGCGCAGGGTGGCTTCTCCGAGGCGCTGCTCGCCCTGTCCAACCACGACGTGCTGGTCAAGGTCGCCGAGGCCATGAGCGTGCAGCAGTTCGTGGGCGGCAAGAGCCTGACCGATGTGATCGACAAGGTCTTCGCCGGCACGCCGCTCGCGGGCCTGCTCGAGCGCGTGAAGGCGCCGGGGACGAACGGCGGCGGCAGCACGCGCCCGACCCTCCCGCCGCCGGCGAGCAAGGGCTAGCGCATGAGTGATGCGGCAGGCAGTGGCGGCGGACTCGCCCTGAGCGAGCGCGGCTCGATGATCGCACCGGTGGCACCGGAGCAGCTCGCTGCGCTCGGCGAGCTGCCCGGGTCGCTCGCGCTCGGACGCACGAGCTTCCTCCGGAAGGCGGAGCTCCACTTCACGATCCTGAACTACGCGATCGGCAAGCTCATCACCAAGGCGTGTCAGGCGCGTGCTGACCTGCGCGACACCATCGACGCCGCGGCGGCCGCACACCCGTGGGCGCTCGTGCCCAGCGACACCTTCTACCACCTGGTGCAGGACATTCCGGGCAAGCCGGTCCTGCAGACCATCGTCGTGCTCATCGACGCGCCGATCGCCGCGTTCTACGGCAAGCTCTACGACCGGGTCGAGAACGATCCGGACGCGGTGATGATCGCCCTGCGCGACGCCCTGGTCACGCCGCCGCCGCCGCATGTCACGCTCTACACGACCGACCCGGCCGGCACGGCGGGTATCGGGCTCAACACGCTCGCCGAGCTGCAGGGCGCGATCGAGCGGTCCGTCGCGCCCGCCGCCACGCCCGGGCTGCGCGCGTACCGGCTGCATTCGGACGTGGTTCGCGGTACGACTCCCGCGGCGTGAGCAAGGCGGGCAAGCAGGGCAAGGAGCGGCTGGACGTGCTGCTGGTCGAGCGCGGCCTGGCGCCCAGCCGCGAGCGCGCGCGCGCCATGATCCTGGGCGGCAAGGTGCTGGTCGCCGGCCAGCTCGCCGACAAGGCCGGCACCGCGCTCGGGCCCGACGTCGAGATCACGCTGCGCGAGCAGGACCATCCCTACGTCTCCCGCGGTGCGCTCAAGCTGGTGAAGGGCCTCGAGCACTTCGGGCTCGACCCGGCCGGCGTGGTCGCGCTCGACGTCGGTGCGTCGACCGGCGGCTTCACCGACGTGCTGCTGCGGCGCGGCGCCCGTCGGATCTACGCCATCGACGTCGGCTACGGTCAGCTCGCGTGGAGCCTGCGCAGCGACGCGCGCGTGGTCGTGCTCGAGCGCGAGAACATTCGCTACCTGGAGGACGCCAAGATCCCCGAGCGTCCGGATCTCGGCGTCTGCGACGTGTCGTTCATCTCGCTCACGCTGGTCATCCCGCGCGTGGGTGAGCTGCTCGGCGCGGGCGGCAAGCCGTTCCTGGTGCTGGTGAAGCCACAGTTCGAGGTCGGCAAGGGTGAGGTCGGCAAGGGCGGCGTGGTGCGTGACGAGGCCAAGCGCCGCGGTGCGATCGACAAGGTCGCCACGTTCGCGCGCGCCTCGGGCTGGACCGTGGAGGGCGATGTGGAATCGCCGATCACCGGCCCCGCGGGTAATGTGGAGTACCTCATGCTGCTGCGGACGCCTGCCGAGAAGCTGGTCCCATGAAGATCCTCGTCACCGGCGCGGCCGGCTTCATCGGCTCGCACCTGAGCGAGCGGCTGCTCGATCTCGGCCACGAGGTCACCGCCTTCGACTCGTTCGATTCGTTCCTGTATGACGCGGCCACCAAGGAGAAGAACGCAGCATTGCTGGTGCCGCGCCCGGGCTTCCGCCTGGTCCGCGGCGATCTGCTCGACGTGCCCGCGCTGCGGGACGCAGCCCTCGGCACCGAGCTCGTGGTGCACCTGGCCGCGCTCGCGGGCGTGCGCCCGTCGATCGCCGAGCCGCCGCGCTACGCTCGCACCAACGTCGAGGGCACGATCAACGTGCTCGAGGCCTGCCGCACGCACGGCATCACGCGCGTCGTCTTCGCGTCGTCGTCGTCGGTGTACGGCGCGCGCTCGGGCGAGAGCGGCTTCCGCGAGGACGACCCGTGCTTGACGCCCGCGTCACCGTACGCGGCCACCAAGCGCGCCGGCGAGCTGCTCTGCTCGAACTACCGCGATCTGTTCGGCATCGGCATCTCGTCGCTGCGCTTCTTCACCGTCTACGGCCCGCGCCAGCGCCCCGAGATGGCCATCCACGCGTTCACGCGCGCGATCGCCGTGGGCCAGCCGATCACGCTGTTCGGCGACGGCACCAGCGCGCGCGACTACACGTACATCGACGACATCGTCGACGGCACGGTCGCCGCGTGCGAGCGCGTCGTGCCCGGCGCGTTCACGATCTACAACCTGGGCGGCTCGCGGACCACGCCGCTCCTGCGGCTGGTCGAGCTCATCGGCGTGGCGGTCGGCCGCGAGCCGATCATCGAGTGGAAGCCCGACCAGCCCGGCGACGTGCCGATCACCTTCGCCGACATCGCGAAGCCCGGGCGCGACCTGGGTTACGCGCCGAAGGTGCCGATCGAGGAAGGCATCGTGCGCTTCGTCGCGTGGTGGCGCGAGCAGCTGCGGTAGCGTCGGGAACGCCGCGGGCGCGGGCGCTACTTGCGCCCGATGCCGTAATACGTGAAGCCCTGGCCGCGCAGGTCGGCGGGTGACCAGATGTTGCGACCGTCGAAGAGCGTCGGCTCGCGCAGCGCGGCCTTCATGCGCGCGAAGTCGGGCCCGCGGTACTCCTTCCACTCGGTGACCAGCACCAGCGCGTCGGCGCCGTGCAGCGCGTCGTAGGGCTTGAACGCGAGCGTCACGCGATCGCCGTAGTGGTCGCTCACGTTCTCCATGGCCGCCGGGTCATGGGCGTGGACGCGCGCGCCGCCGGCGAGCAGGCGATCGATGAGCGCGAGCGCCGGCGACTCGCGGATGTCGTCGGTCGACGGCTTGAACGCCAGGCCCCACACCGCGATGGTCTTGCCGGCGACGCTGCCGCCGAAGTGCTTCTCGACCTTGTTGGGCAGCACCTGCTTCTGGCGCGTGTTGGCGCGGTCGGCGGCCACGACCACCTCGAGCGGCACGTCGACCTGCTGCGCGGTGTTGATGAGCGCCTTCAGATCCTTGGGAAAGCAGCTGCCGCCGAAGCCCGGCCCGGGGAACAGGAACTTGGGCCCGATGCGCGGATCGGCGCCGATGCCCTTGCGCACCGACTCGATGTCGGCGCCGACGCGCTCGGCCAGGATCGCCAGCTCGTTCATGAACGAGATGCGCGTGGCGAGCAGGCAGTTGGCCGCGTACTTGGTGAGCTCGGCGGAGCGCGTGTCCATGAGCTGGATGCGGTCGTTGGTGCGCACGAACGGCGCGTACAGCCGCTGCATGACGTCGCGCGCGCGCGCGTCGTCGGTGCCGATGATCACGCGGTCGGGCTTCATGAAGTCAGCGAGCGCGTCGCCTTCCTTGAGGAACTCGGGGTTCGAGACCACCGCGAACGGGTGCTGGGTGCGTCCGGCGATGATCGCCTGCACGCGATCGGCGGTGCCCACCGGCACGGTGCTCTTGTCGACGACCACGAGGTAGCCGGTCATGGCGCGACCGATGACGTCAGCCACCGCCTCGACGTGACGCAGGTCAGCCGAGCCGTCCTCGCCCTGCGGCGT
>JBKJOI010000802.1:0-10473 GCA_046595695.1 Haliangiales bacterium
GTTCACTGCCGGCGCCGGCACAACCGCGCTGCCGAGGTTGCCGTTCGCCTTGGCCGGCCGTTCGCCGCCGGCGCCGCGGCGCCGCTTGTGGCATGCGGCCAGCGTGACCCGCAGACATTCGTGCAGGACGGCCTCGAGGCTGCCCCCGGGCAGCTTGTGGCCGAGCGCCGCGCGCACTTCCTCGAGGTCGCGCACGAACTCCTCCGACACGGTCGCCTTCAAGAGGTGCTGCGTGGCCGACAGCGGGACGACGCGCGCCCGCGGCGCCTCGGCCGCCGGTGAGCAGGCCGCGGCCTCGGGGGCGGCCGCCGGCGCGGACTCTTCAGCCGGCGCGGGCGCGGCGACCGCGCGGACCGGCAGGCGACGCACCGAGTCTGGCACCGCGGGTCGAGGCCGGAGCGCCGCGACGAGCCGCTTGACCTCGTCCTCGCTGCGCCCCGCAGCGCGCGCGAGGATCTCATCGAGACGCACCTCGTCGAGCACGTCGCGCAGCTCGACGAGCGTGGTCAAGCTCAGCCGGCCATCACCGAGGTACTCCGCCACGACCGGGAAGCGCGCGAGCAGCCGCGTGGCGGTCGACCGCCGGTAGGCCGCGCTGCTCGAGTACCCGAGGTGCTGACTCAGAAAGACGAACAAGCTCGAGAAGCCCAGCTCCGCGTACAGCCGCCGCCTGTCCACCTCGCCCAGGTACACGAGGAACTCGACGAGCAGCTTGCGCTCCGCTCCGCGCAGCTCGTACAGCCGCGAGGTCAGCTCGGAGCTCGAAACCGTGGCCAGCGTGTTCGTGCGCATGCTCTTTTGTAACCGACGATTTTCGCACCCCACCAGACGCACTACCGCGCCCACGACGCCGCTTTCTCGACGCGCTCTCGACGCGCTCTCGACGCGACCTCCACGCCGTCGCTTCCGCGCCTTCTTGCCGCAGCTCGCCCCGCCGCAGACCCATCCACGTGCCCGCCTGCAGCCGCGCCGAAAACATGCCCAAAGCGCGTCAAGAACGAATCGCGTTCGTCCCGAGAAATCGACCGACGTCCGTGATCCTCGCTCCGCCACGTGCCGACCGCCGACGAGACGCCTCCCCATGGATCCAAGGAACGTCGCGTCTCGCCGTGAACCTGTCACCTTCACGGTGGCGAGGTACTAGCTCGTCCAAGCGGGGCGCGGCGGGACGCGGCGGGCGCGGCGGAGGCAGGGCCGCCGCGGGGCGCGCCTACTCGACGATCATGCCGTCCGAGGTCTCGACCGGCGCGCAGCGGAGGGTCGAGTCGCCCGGGGTGTAGACCAGCGCCAGGTTGCACATCTCATCGGTGGATTTGAAGCCCCAGTTCACCAGCTCGGCGCCCGGGTTCTGGTAGTTGCAGTGGAACTCGAAGCCCTGCCCGGCGGGCACGTGGATGGGCGCCTGCGTGAGATCCATGAGCAGCGGGGTCTGCCAGTCGGTGTTCGTGTAGAGCAGCTCGCCGCGCTGCGCGCCGTCCCAGTGGTAGACCTTGGTCTCCATGCCGAGCGCGTGGGTGTGCGTCGACAGCACCAGCAGATCGATGTCGCCGGTCATCTCGCAGCGCGTCCACTCGTCGGAGGTGCCGCCCGCGGGCACGTTGAGCCAGCGATCGCGGACCGCCTGGCCCCAGATCGTCTCGGTGACCGGCCCGTCGATCACGTAGGCGTTGATGCGCGTGAACACCGACTGCTCACTGTCGGTGGTGTTGACGAAGTGGACCTCGAGCATGGTCTTCAGCGCCGCCGGCACGTCGGCGACCGTGCCCACCGGCAGCGTGAGCTGCTGCTCCGCCGCCTGCGATGCGTAGATGATGATCTCGTCCATGAGCTCGGGGTGCTCCGCGTAGAGCACGTCGCAGTCGTAGACCCCGTCGGGGATGTCGGCCATCGTCAGGATCGCGAGGTCCATGTGATGGATCCCGGGCGACTGCACCGACTGCACGCGATTGAAGGGCAGGAAGCCGCCGCCCGCCGCGCCCGGAATCGGGCCGACCTGGCACTTCCAGACCTCGGTCTGCGCCGGCGCCGTGAGGTCCATCGCGAACTGCACGCCTTCGTCGGCAGCGGGCGGCTGCAGCGGGTTGTTCGGGTCGAACGCCGCGTCCGGAGTGCCCGCGTCAATGGCAGGGGCGTCGTCGCCGCCACAGCCGGCCGCGACGGAGATGACGAGCAGCAGGCTCAGGACGACCCGGAACGAACGCGACATGCCGCGTCATGTAGCACGCACCCTCGGGGTGGGCGCAAGCAACCTTTGGGTCACACGAGCCGGGGTCGAGCGGGCGCGGGGAGCTATGCCACGCCGCGCCCGCACCCCGTGAACGCGCGCTGGGCGGGGTGCATCCCGGAGTTCACGACGCCGCGGCCCCGCGCGCCAAGCCCGCGGATCTCGTGGGTTCGCGTGGGGTGTCCGCATTGCATACGATGGACCTCGATGCTCACTGCCTCACGGTCCGGGCTGCTGATCCTCTCCCTGCTGTCCTCCTGCGACGACGACAACGGCGCCACCGGCGCGCCCGACGCGGGCGACGCCGCGGCACCCGACGCAGCCCCGGTGCGCGCGTCCGAGGTGCTCGGCACCGGCTCGATCATGGTCGGGGACAGCGAGGTCACCTACGAGCTCGTGCGCCTGCCGCGTGCCGACGGCGGGTCCACCTATGTGCAGTGGGTCCACGCGCTCGAGCCCGGCCGGCGCGCGGTGGTCGTGATGACGCAGCCCTACGAGGGCATCGACTGGAGCGGCGAGCCGGTGGACGCGCAGTTCGCCGCCGCAGCGCCGCGCCCGAACGGCCGCTACCCCGACCTCGCCTGCCCCGAGCCCGACGCGCTCGACGAGGGCGTCGTGTACTACCTGGCCGCGCCCGACGCGATGGCGCAGTCGGCGGTGGGTTACCTGCTGAACGGGCACGCCGTGATGCTCGTCTACGGCCGCTACTACGCCTGCGACGACCTCGACGGCGACATCGCCGACATGACCGCGGCGCTCGACTACGTGGCGACGCGACCCGACGCCGACCCGGCGCACGTCGGCGTCATCGGCAACTCGTGGGGTGGCTTTTTGGCGCTCTACGGCGCCGCCCACGCGCCCGTGACGATCGGCCTCGACGCCGTGGTGCCCCTCAATCCGCCGTCCGACTTCGCCGCCTGGCTCGCGCACGTCGACAGCCTGGAGACCACCTGGCCGCGGCCCGCCGAGCTCAGCCTCTTCCACTCGTACCGCCGCCGCGTCCTGCGCGCCACCGGCGGCCCGCCCGGCAGCGGCGACTTCGCGCGCTTCAGCCACGCCGCCGTGTGCGACGGCCTGGGCACGACACCGACGCTGCTGCTGCACGACGAGTGGGACACCCTCGTCCCCATCAGCCAGAGCACGGCGCTGGTCGGCGCGTGCGCGAAGGACGGCCTCTGGTGGCCGCGCCAGGGTGCCCTGGATCCCGACGTGGTCGGGCTCGACCACGGGCTGCTCGGCGACGAGCCCGGCTACCCCTCGGTGTTCACCTTCTCGCAGGTGTACCTGCTCGCGCGCCTGAACGACGCGCAGCACCCGCGCATCGCGCTGGCCAGTCGCGCCGCGGTGGCCAGCTTCCTCGGGCTGCTCCACGCCGAGCAGGTCGCCGGCGGCGACGTGACGCTCGCGCTCCCGCGGCTGCGCGAGGCCGCGGCGCCCGGCGTGCTGTTCCTGCTGGTCGAGGATGGCATGGGTGTCGAGGCGGCAACCGTGCTCGCCGAGGGCGTGAACCTGCACTGGGGCACGAGCTTCGACGCCGCCGGGCTGCGCGCGCAGCTCGAGGTCGGGCTGCCGTCACCCTGACGCGCACAAAATGGAAAGGCCGCCCATGGGGCGGCCTCTCGAAGTCACGAAGCTGTAGGCGAGGCTAGCTTAGTGGTTCGCGCAGACGCCGCCGCAGTCGGCGCCGCCGTTGTTGACGTCGCAGTCGTCCGCGGTGTCCTCGATGCACTCGAGGTCGCCCGGGCAGGCGATGCTGCCGAAGCCGCCGCAGAACTTGGGCGCGCAGATGCCGTCGCAGTCGGCGCCGCCGTTGGCCGGGTCGCACTGGTCGGTGGGGTTGTCGATGCAGGTGAAGTTCGCCTCGCAGGCGGTGGGCAGCAGGCCGCCGCAGGGCTTGCGGCACGAGCCGGGGACGTCGACCGCGAGCTGCGCGCCGGCGCAGACGTACTCGTCCGGGCAGGTGTGCATGTTGATGACGTGGCCGCCGCAGCGGATCGCCAGCGGATCGACGAGCTCGCACTGCTTCGTGTTGTTGTTGCACTGCGCGACGTCATCGGTCGGCGGGGGGACGACGGCGGCGCAGAAGATGCCGTCGCAGCCGAGCGAGTCGCGGTACGCCTGCTCCTGGCCGACGGCCACGGCAGTGAACGACTGGCGGCAGCAGCCGGCGCCGACCTTCACGCAGTCGGTGTCGACGTTGCAGGCGGTGAGGCTGGCGCCGCTGACGCCCTGGAGCTCGACCTTGAAGGTGCGGTTCTTCAGCGCGTACTCGCGGAAGACGATGTAGTGGGTGCGGCTGGGGTGCTCGGGCAGCGTCACTTCCATGTGCGAGTCGAGCACGCCGGCGGCGGCGTCGTCGTTCGAGGCGATGATCTCGAAGCTGTCGTCGAGCACCCAGGCCACGGCGTCGCCGCCGTTGGTCGAGCGCACGTCGACGGTGACCTTGTCACCGACGTCGCCGGCGAACTTGAACGCGCGGAAGCGCGGGGTCTTGGAGTAGTTGATCTTCGCGCTGACCTGACCGTACTCGAGCGAGCCGACGATCTTCATCCGGTTGGAGAAGGCGTCCGACTTCTGGTCCGCGGTGGCGAGGTCGCTGAAGTCCTCGGCGACGGACTCCTTGTCATCAGTGGCGCAGGCAGGGGTGACGAGAGCGGCCACGAGGGCCAGGGTCGAAAACGTACGGGTCGAGATCACGGCGATTCTCCTGTAGGAAGCAGTAGTCGCTCCGCCCACAAGCAACCTTGATGCCTACATGAGGCCCGCATGATTTCGGTGACTTGAAGATTGGCACTGTACGATTAGTGGTCAGGTCTGATGGCTACTCTAGCCACTGTTTCGCCAATAAATGCACGGCTGTGGCGGACAACTGGGTTGTTGACAGAATTGGTCAAGTATACGAAAACTCCTTTGCCTCCTATTCCGACGGGAAAACAAAACAGTGCGTCTCTCCACAAAGACCAGGTACGGAGTCCGGGCGCTGTTCGACATGGCCTACCACGGGGCCGGCGGCCCGACGCAGGCCAAGGACATCGCGCGGCGGCAAGACATCCCGCTGCGCTACCTGGAGCAGATCTTCCAGGATCTCAAGCGCGCCGGCATCGTTGATTCCAAGCGTGGGCCGCGCGGCGGCTACCACCTCAAGAACGAGCCCAAGGACATCAAGCTGGGCGACATCGTGCGTGCGCTGCAGGGATCGATCGAAGAGATCTTCGCACCCGACGAGCTGCCCAAGAACGGCGTGAACGGCAAGCGCCGCGAGCCGGGCGCGCACCAGGTGACCGCGTCCTTGTGGAAGGAGCTCGCCGGGCAGGTCGCCGGCTGGTTCGACGCTGTCTCGCTCGCCGACATGGTCCGCCGCGGCAACGACCTGGGCGTGCCCAAGGGCGACCCGCAGCGGCCGATGTACTTCATCTGAACGACCCAAGACCCAGCCGAGGTAACCGGTGACCGTGAGACCGCAAAAACTCGACAGCCTGCTCGACCTGATCGGCAACACGCCGCTCGTGCGCCTGCGTCGCCTCGCCGAGGGCCCCGACATGGCCGAGGTCTGGGGCAAGTGCGAGCAGTACAACCCGGGCGGCAGCGTGAAGGACCGCATCGCGCTCGCCATGATCGAGGCCGCCGAGCAGGCGGGCAAGATCACCCCCGGCGTGAGCGTCATCGTCGAGCCGACCAGCGGCAACACCGGCATCGGCCTCGCGCTGGTCTGCGCGGTGAAGGGCTACCGCCTGGTGCTGTGCATGCCCGAGAGCATGTCGCTCGAGCGGCGCTCGCTGCTCAAGGCCTACGGCGCCGAGCTCATCCTCACCCCCGAGGAGCGCACCATGGAGGGCGCGGTCGAGAAGGCCGAGGAGCTGCTCGCCACCAACAAGAACTACTTCATGCCGCAGCAGTTCAGGAACCCCGCGAACCCCGAGGTGCACCGCCGCACCACCGCGCGCGAGATCCTGGCCCAGCTGGGCGGCCGGCCACCCGAGGCGTTCGTCTCGGGCGTGGGCACCGGCGGCACCATCACCGGCGTCGGCGAGGTCTTCAAGGCCGAGCGCCCCGACGTGCGCCTGATCGGCGTCGAGCCCACCGGCAGCCAGGTGCTCGCCGGCGCGCCTCCCGGGCCGCACAAGATCCAGGGCATCGGCGCCGGCTTCGTGCCGGAAGTGCTGAACCGCGCGATCATCGACGAGATCCGGCACGTGAGCGATCGGGACGCCTACGACACCAAGGTCGCGCTCGCCCGCAAGGAGGGCCTGCTGGTGGGGATCTCGGCGGGCGCCGCGGTGCACGTCGCGCTGCAGATCGCGCGCGAGCTCGGCCCCGGCAAGCGCGTCGTGACCGTGCTCTGCGACACCGGTGAGCGCTACTTCTCGCTCGACGAGTACTTCGCTTAGGAACCACATGGGCAGCGTCGCAGACAGCGCGTTCGTGATCGTGGGTGCCGGTGGGCTGGGCTCGCCGCTCGCGCTCACGCTCGCGCTCGCCGGCGCCGGCCGCCTCGTGCTCGTCGACGACGACGTGGTCGAGCTGTCCAACCTGCCCCGGCAGATCCTCTTCCGCACCGCCGACGTCGGCCGGCCCAAGGTGGTCGCCGCACGCGACGCGCTCCTGCGGCGCGGCGTCGCGCCCGCGCGGGTCGAGGCGGTGCGCACGCGCTTCGACGCCGCGAGCGCCGCGGCCCTGCTGCACGACGCCGCGGTGGTCTGCGACGGCTCGGACGACCCGGCGACCAAGTTCCTGGTCAACGACGTGGCACGCGCGCGCGGCGTGCCCGCGGTGATCGCGGGCGTCCTGCGTGACCGCGGCAACGTGTTCCCCGTGCGCGTGGGCGACGGCGCCTGCTACCGCTGCCTGTTCGAGGCGCCGCCCGAGGGCGACGACGCCGCGCCCAGCTGCGCCGACGCGGGCGTGCTCGGTCCGCGCTGCGGCCAGGTCGCGGCCTGGCAGGCCCGGGTCGCGCTCGCGCTCGCCAGCGGCGACGACCCACAGGGCGTCACCCGCCGCGTCTGGGTCTTCGACGACGGCGCCGCGGCCGACGCGCCGCGCGCGCTCGAGCTGCGCCGGCGCGCTGACTGCCCCGCGTGCGCGCGCGCCGCCGCCGCCGCCACCGCCGAGGACGCCGCGTGAGCCCGGGTCGGCCCACCCGGACGTTCGTGACCGGGCTGCGCTGCCGCGAATGCGGCCGCCGCGTGGACTGCGCGCCGGTGCACGTGTGCGAGCAGTGCTTCGGGCCGCTCGAGGTCGCCTACGACTTCGACGGCATCAAGAAGGTGCTCACGCGCGAGCTCATCGCCAGCCGGCCGACCAACATGTGGCGCTACGCCGAGCTGCTGCCGCTCGATCGTCCGCCCACCGTCGGCGGGCAGGTCGGCTGGACGCCGCTCGTGCGCGCGCCGCGCCTGGCCAAGCGCCTGGGCGTGCGCGAGCTCTACGTCAAGAACGACGCGGTCTCGCACCCGTCGCTGTCGTTCAAGGATCGCGTGGTCGCGCTCGCGCTGTCCAAGGCCATCGAGCTGGGCGTAGGTACCGTCGCGTGCGCGTCGACGGGCAACCTGGCCAACAGCGTGGCCGCGCTCGCGGCGTCCGCCGGCCTCCCCGCCTACGTGTTCATTCCCTTCGACCTCGAGGAGTCCAAGGTCGTCGCCACGCTGATCTACGGCGCGCGCGTGGTGCGCATCCGCGGCACCTACGACGACGTCAACCGGCTGTGCTCGGAGATCGCCGACAAGTACGGCTGGGGCTTCGTGAACATCAACCTGCGGCCGTTCTACGCCGAGGGCTCCAAGAGCTACGCCTACGAGATCGTCGAGCAGCTCGGCTGGCGCATGACCGACCACATCGTCGCGCCCATGGCCGGCGGCTCGCTGCTGACCAAGCTGCGCGGCGCCTTCCAGGAGCTCGACGACCTCGGCCTGACCGAGGGCGTCTCGCGCACCAAGATCCACGGCGCGCAGGCCGCCGGCTGCGCGCCCATCGTGACCGCGGTACGCCAGGGCTCTGACCTCATCCAGCCGGTCAAGACGCCGCGCGGTATCGCCAAGTCGCTCGCGATCGGCAACCCCGCCGACGGCTTCTACGCCGCGCGCACCATCCTCGACTCGGGCGGACACGCCGCCATGCCCGACGACCACGAGATCGTGGCCGCGATGCGCCTGCTCGCCGAGACCGAGGGCATCTTCGCCGAGACCGCGGGCGGCGTGACCCTGGCCGCGATGCAGCATCTGATTGCCGAGGGCCGCATCGGCCCCGACGAGACGGTCACGATCTGCGTCACCGGCCAGGGCCTCAAGACCACCGATTCGGTGATCCCGGTGCTGCCGGTGCCACCCGTGATCACCTCCAAGCTCTCCGATTTCGACCAAGTCCGAGAGTCCCTAGAGACGGACCGCAAGCCTCGATAACAGGAGCCAGTCATGCCGATCGTTCGAATCCCCACCCCGCTCCGCAAGCTCACCGCCGGCAAGGACGAAGTCTCGGCCGCCGGCACCAACGTGGGCCAGCTGCTCGCCGACCTGGAGCGCCAGTACCCGGGCATCAAGGAGCGCCTCTGCGACGAGACCGGCCAGGTGCGCCGCTTCGTGAACATCTTCCAGAACGACGAGGACATCCGCTTCCTGCAGAACCTCGAGACGCCGGTGAAGGACTCCGACGAGATCTCGATCGTGCCCGCGATCGCGGGCGGTCGCTAGCAGCGACGGGAGCGTCGGGGCAGGCCGATGACGACGATATGACGACGTTACGTGACGACCAGGTGCGCCGCTATTCGCGGCACGTGCTCCTCCCCGACGTGGGCGGCGTGGGTCAGAAGCGCTTGCTCGCGGGCGCGGTGACGCTCGACGTCCTCGACGACGCGGGCCAGGCCGCGGCCCTGTACCTGGCCGCCGCGGGCGTGGGCAGGCTGATCGTGCGCGACGCGCGCAGCGTCTTCGCACCCGGGCCGCTGTTCGAGGTCGGCGACGTCGGGCAGGCGCGGCTCGCCGCGGCGCGCGTGCGCGTCGCGTTGCTGAACCCGGATTGCGTGGTCGAGGGCGGCGGGGCTGGCGAGGGCGGCGGGGGTAACGCCGTTGCGCTGGCGATCGCACCGGCCGCGGATGCGGTCGCCGCCATGGCCGCGGGCACCGCGGCGGCACGGCGAGCGCTGCGTGCGCTGGTCGCGGGGACGGCGCCATGACCGTCCCCGCGCCCGTGTCCTCCGCGCGTCCCGGCACCGAGCGCTTCGACTCGGTGCTCGATCTGATCGGCAACACGCCGCTCGTGCGTCTGCGCTCCATCGAGAAGCGCGCCGGGGGCGACGTCGAGATCTGGGCCAAGTGCGAGTTCTGCAACCCGGGCGGCAGCGTCAAGGACCGCGCCGCGGCGCAGATGGTGCGCGACGCCGTCGCCGCCGGGCAGCTCACGCCCGGACACCCGGGCGGCAAGACGCTCATCGACTCGACCAGCGGCAACACCGGCGTGGCCTACTCGATGATCGGCGCGGCCATGGGCTTCCCGGTGGCGCTGGTGATGCCGGCCAACGTGAGCCTCGCGCGCAAGCAGATCATCGGCGCGTACGGCACCAAGATCATCTACTCGTCCGAGCTCGAGGGCTCGGACGGCGCGATCGTGAGGGTGCGCGAGCTCGTCGCCCAGAACCCTGACGCCTACTTCTATCCCGACCAGTACTCGAACGAGTCCAACCCGCTGGCCCACTACCTGGGCACGGGCGCCGAGATCGTGCGCGAGCTGGGCGGGCGCATCACCCACTTCGTGGCCGGCATCGGCACGACCGGCACCATCATGGGCGCCGGCCGCCGTCTCAAGGAATACGACCCGCGCATCCAGGTGGTCGCGGTCGAGCCCGACGACGACCTGCACGGCCTCGAGGGGCTCAAGCACCTGGCGACCTCGCTGGTGCCGGCGATCTGGAAGCCCGAGGGCATCGTCGACCGTCGCCTGCCCGTGCCCACCGACGAGGCTTGGGACCTCGCCGATCGGATGGTCAGTGAGGAAGGCCTGTTCGTCGGCCACTCCGCGGGCGGCGCGGTCGCTGGCGCGCTGCGGGTCGCGCGCGAGGCCGGCCCGGGCGCCTGCGTGGTGACCATCCTGCCCGACCGCGGCGATCGCTACTTCGGGCCGCTCAAGTGGGAGAAGCAATATGTCTGGTGAGACGCCGTTATCTGGAGAGGCGCCATATGTCTGGTGAGACGCCGTTATCTGGAGAGGCGCCATATGTCTGGTGAGACGCCGTTATCTGGAGAGGCGCCATATGTCTGCTG
>JBKJOI010000928.1:0-9902 GCA_046595695.1 Haliangiales bacterium
CTCGCGGATCATCACCGGGATGGCCGCGGTCAGGCGGGTCTCGATGAAGCCGGGCGCGATCGCGTTCGCGGTGATGCCGCGCTTGCCGGTGGTCTCGGCGAGCTTGCGCACGTAGCCGATCACGCCCGCCTTCGACGCCGCGTAGTTGGTCTGGCCCAGGTTGCCGGCGATGCCGGCCACCGACGACAGGCAGATCACCCGGCCGCCGTCGCGCAGGATCTTCTTGCCGAGCAGCTCGGCGTTGATGCGCGCCACCGACGACAGGTTGATGTCGATGGTCTGGTCCCACAGCTCCGGCTTCATGCGCAGGAGCGTCTTGTCGCGGGTCACGCCTGCGTTGTGCACGATGATGTCGAGCCCACCGTGCTTCTCCTTGCAGTGGGTCGCGATGATGTCGGGCGCGTTCTCGTCGGTGACGTCGACCAGCAGCACCGAGCCGCCGATGGCGCGCGCCACCTGCGAGACCGGGCCGTCGTCGGCGGGACGATCCAGGCAGATCACGTGCGCGCCCTCGGCGGCGAGCAGCTTGGCGGTGGCCTCACCGATGCCGCGCGCGGCGCCGGTGACGAGCGCGACCTTGCCCTCGAGCGGCCGCACGAACAGCGGCTCGGGCGAGGCCTTGGCGCTGGACGTGATGGGCAGCGGCTGCCCGGTCAGGAAGGACGCGCGCGGCGACAGCACGAAGCGCAGCACCGGCTCGACGCGGCCCTCGGCGCCCGGGTGCACGACCAGGAGCTGCGCGGTCGAGCCCTTCTTGCCGACCTCCTTGGCGAGGCTGCGCACGAAGCCGTCGAGCGCGGCGTGGGCGGCGGCTGCCTCCGGGGTGGTCTGCGCCTCGGCGGGGCGGCCGAGCACGACCACGCGGCCGTTGGCCCGCAGCGCGCCGACGAGCGGGTGGAAGAAGTCGTAGATCGCGCGCAGGCCGCGGGTGTCGACGATGCCGGTGGCGTCGAAGACCAGCGCCTCGGCGCGGAAGCCCTCGGGGAACGTGCCGTCTGCCGGAATGGCCAGCGGCGCGGCTGGGCGGCCGTAGGCCTCGCCGAGATCCTTGAACACCGCGAGCTCGCCGCCGGTGACGTGCGGGTTGGCGCCCGCGGTCACGATGGTCTTGGCGATCACCGCGGCGAGCGCGCCGCCGGGCGCAGCGCCGACGACGATGTTCCAGTCGTCGAGCGGTCGCTCTTCCCAGGGGCCGCGCGAGCGGCGCAGCTTCTGCGGGATGGGGATGGGCAGCCCGAGGCTCCGGATGATCTTGACCGCCTGCGGGTTGTCACCGAGCTGGAGCAGGAAATCACTCATGGCTACGTCTCCTCGAAGGTGCCGACGAGGTAAGCCGGACCACCCGGCGCGTCCCCGACGAAGCATTGGTGGCCGTCCACATACAGCCCCACGCGTGCGGGCAGGACCAGCGGACGGGTGAACTTCACGTCGAGCACGCGCACGCGGTCGACCGCGCCGGCGAAGAGCGCGCGGTTCAGGCCCTCGTGGGCGCGCGCCATGGTCGCGAAGCCGTGCAAGATGGTGCTCTTGAAGCCGAAGGCGCGCGCGTACGGCTTCACCCAGTGCACCGGGTTGAAGTCACCGGTGAGCATGGCGAAGGCCAGGCCGGCGTCGGGCGCGAGCTTCCAGAAGCCGATCTCGCGCGCCTCGGCGGGCACGCGCGGCGACTCTTTCTTCGGGCGCGCCGGGCCGGTCGCGGCCGCCTTCTTGGCCTCGCCCTTCTTCTCGCCCGCCGCCACCGGCTGCGCGACCGGCACGATCGCGTACAGGTGCGCGACCAGCGCGTCGGGCTGGCTGGCGGTCCCGGTCACCACGCGCTGGTGCAGCACGGCGCGCCGACCGTCGTCGTCGATGTCCTCGAGCCGCGCGCGCACGATCAGCTTCTCGCCCGCGGGCAAGGGCGCGTTGATCTCGAGGCGGCAGCCGCCGTTCAACACCTTCATTATCGGGTAGGGGATGCCCTTGAGCGTCTTCGCCGCGAGCGGGAAGCCCCAGTGTGGGAACAGGTGCGGCGGGAGCGTCTTCTTGTAGGCGTTGGGATCGCCGCCCACGTGGCGCACGTAGTCGCGCACCAGCTCGGGCGCGAGCGGCGGGAGGGTCCGCGTGACCTCGGCGCCCGGCGCGGCCTTTGCCGTGCCCAGCTTGGCGCCCAGGCCGGCGCGCTGCAGGATCGCCGAGAACGCGGTGCCGCCGAGAGACGCGACGACGCGGCCCTGGGAAAGAACGTGCTTGGTCGGAAGTGCCATGTGAAGTCTCCCTGTCCTCGTGCCTGTCTAACCCGTGGCGCGCGCGGCGCCTTGGCCGGCTTCGGTGTCCGTGTCGGACTTCTGCGCGGTCTGCGCGAGCTCCTCGAGGAGCCGTTCGCCCGTGTGGTTTATCTGATCGAGCAGGAAGCGGCAACGGGGCTCGGCACGCTCGAGGTGCCGCTCGAGCAGCTCGCGCCGCGCCGGATCCTTGCGCGCCTGCTTGAGCAAGAGCTCGGCGATCGCCTCGTCGCACAGGATACGGATGAGCTTCTCGGCGTGCAGCATCGCGTAGGCGAAGTCGCGCTTGGGATTCCAGTTCTTGAACAGCTCCTTGCGCCACTCGCCGAGCGGCTTGTCGCGCAGGCCCTTCATCTTGTCGGTCGCGGTGCGCGTGATGAGCACGCGCTGCGCCGACAGCGAGACCTGCTGCAGCCGCGCCACGCGCCGCTCGAGCCCGTCGCGCGCGGTGATCGCGCGCCAGCGCGCCTGTGCCGCCCGCTTGGCGAACTCCTGTGGGTTCTTCATGATGCCCATGAGGGTGTCCTTCATGGCCATGAGCGACTGGATCTGACTGGTGCCCTCGTAGATGGGCATGACCAGCGCGTCGCGCAGCAGCTTCTCGGCGCCGTACTCGGTCATGTAGCCGTTGCCGCCGTGGATCTGCAGGCAGCGGCGCGCCATCTCGACTGCCTTCTCGGCGCCCAGGTACTTGAGCAGCGGGGTCACCCGGCGCGCCTGCGCCTTGTGTTCCTGGACCTCGCGCTCGAGCTTCTTGACGTCGACCTCGGGGCGCCCCTCGCCGAAGCGCGCGACCAGGCCCTTCTTCTGGCCGATCTCCTCGTGCAGCGTGCCGTGCACGCAGAGCGCGCGGATGCCGACGATGTCGATCTCCATCTCGTCGAGCATGTCGGCGATCATCTCGTGCTTGTCGATGGTCTTGCCCATCGACGGCCGCTCCTGCGCGTAGGCGCGCGCCATGCGCAGCGCATTCTCACACAGGCCGATGCACTCGAAACCGACGCCCAGGCGGGCGTTGTTCATGAGGAACAGCATCCACTTGAAGCCCTCGCCGCGCTTGCCGACCAGCTCGGCGGGCGCGCGCTCGAAGGTCAGCGCGCCGGTCACCGAGCCGTGGTGGCCGAGCTTGTGCTCGACGCGATCGAGGCTCACGACGCGCTGGCGCGTGCCGTCGGGCAGGTCATGGTAGGTGGGCACCAGGAACATCGACAGGCCGTTCAGGCCGGCCATCGGATCCTCCGGGTCGCCCGCCTTCTCGGTGCGCGCGATCACGAAGTGGTACTTGCCGTGGCCCGAGGTGATGAAGATCTTCTGCCCGGTCACGAACCAGTGTCCCTGGGCGTCCTGCTCACCGACGGCGCGCAGGCGCGCCATGTCCGAGCCGGCGTCGGGCTCGGTGATGTCCATGCAGCCCCAGGCCTTGCCCGCGGCGATCTCGGCGATCTGCTTCTTCCAGCGGGTGTCGACGATCGAGCCGGTCGCCTTGTCGAAGGTGCTGGTGCCCTCGAGCGCCGAGAAGATCAGCATGGCCATGGCGATGCCGCCGTGGAAGCTGTGGTGCGCCATCACCGAGACGTCGGCGCGCGCCATGAGCTCGCTGTTGATGAAGTACAGCATCATGGGCGCGTTCATGCCGCCCAGCTCGCGCGGCAGGGTCATGCCGTGCAGATCCAGGCCCTGGATGGCCTGGAAGATCGACTCGAGCCGGGGCGGAAAGACCGCCTCGCCGCCCACGTGCGCGACGCCCTCGCGGTCGATCTCGGCGGCGTGCGGCGCGATCTCGTTGGCGGCGAACTCGCCGACCATGTTCGCGATCTCCTTGTAGAACGCGAGCGCCTCGGCGGTGGTCTTGAACGCATCGGCCGACGCGCGGTTCAGCTCGGTGGCCTCCACGATGGCATCCCAGTCGATGCCCTTGTCGAGGTACCAGTTGAGATCGTCGTTGTCCTTCAAGAAGTTGCCCATGATCACCTCGATGCGCGGCGCGCGCGCGCGGCGGGGGCCGGCGCGGCGACGCTTTTGAAGAGACTGGCCTTGGCCAGGCGAAGCAGCTCTTGGATATGCCTGCGATGGACCTTGCCGCTCTTGCCCGAGTGCAGGAGCCCACCGATGCAGGCGTGCGTGGCCACGCTACCGATCACCAGGTTGATGACCTGGACCACGTAGGCCTCGGGGTCGACGTCCTTGTAGATGGTGCCCTGCGCCTGCCCCTTGCGGATGTAGTTGCACACGATGTCGACCCACGGGCGCACGTGGGAGTCGAGGAACGTGGTGACGTCACCGGGGCGGTCGAGCACCTCGCGCACGATCAGGCGCGCGCGATCCGGTTCGGCGGTGAAGAAGCCGACCAGCTCGGAGACCACCGCGTCGAACTGACCCTCGCCCGAGGTCGCCGCGTGCAGGAGCCGCGGCAGCGCCTCGTTGAAGTGGTCGAGCATCTTCTGGTGCACCGCCAGCAGCAGCGCCACCTTGGATGGGAAGTGGTAGAGCAGGGACGGCTTGCGGATGCCGACCTCCTCGGCGATCGTCTGCAGCGACGTGCCGTCGAAGCCATTCAGCGCGAACTGGCGTGTGGCCGAGGCGAGGATTTGATCGCGGACGTCCATGGGGTCGGCTGGTACCTACCGATCGACAGTCTGTTGTCTACCGCGTGGTAGGTAAAGCGGCAAGCGAAAAATGACGCGCGGCGTCGCGGGGCGCGTTCCGGAGGGTGAAACGCAGAGACGCAGCGCGCGCTGAGTCCGGAGCGAGAAGCCAATCACGCGCCCGAGGCAGGAGCTCGGGCGATGTCGACGTCAGCGTTCCGGCGTGGGCGCCGTGGTCTCGCCGGCGGCCTCGAGCACGAAGACGACGTTGTGTGGCCACAGACGCCTGCCCATGTGCGGCCCGAGCGGGTGCATGTCGACCAGTCGCAGGCCGGCGGTGGCGAAGCGCGCCTGCCACGCGGCCACGGTGCGAAACTTGCCCTTCCAGCCCATGCCCGTGAACAGAAGCAGCCAGATGTGGAATCCAATCGCGACGATGCGCTGCCAGACGGTATCGACCATGTCCTCGCCGATGAGCACGCGACCGCGCGGCGCGACCACGCGGCGGGCCTCGGCGAGCAGCGCCGTGTCGTCGGACGAGTGATGCAGCACGTACAGGAACGAGACGACCTCGCAGCTGGCGTCGGCCACTGGCAAGGTGCGCCCGTCGAAGATCAGGAGCGGCAGCGCGGTGGTGTTCTTGTCGACGACGTCGACGTTCACGACCTCACAGCCGAGCCGCTCGTGCAGGAGCGCGCCGACGCGGCAGTTCCACGCGCCCACGTCCAGGACACGCGCGCCCGCGGGCACGTGCGGCGCGATGCTCTCGAAGTTGTACTCGGCGTGCGCGCCGTAGATACGGTCGGAGATGCGCCGGTTCAGCTGGCGCAGGAATTCGCGGGGAGATGGCATGGCAGGTGGGCTCGACCGCCGGTTAGGATGCCCCAAATCAGGGAAGGATGGATCACATGCGCGTTTTGGTGACCGGCGGCGCCGGTTTTCTCGGCTCACACCTGTGCGAGCGCCTCATCGAGCGCGGCGACGAGGTGGTGTGCCTGGACAACTTCTTCACCGGCAACCGAGAGAACGTCGCGCGCCTGCTCTCGCACCCGCGCTTCGAGCTGGTGCGCCACGACGTGATCCAGCCGATCACGATCGACGTCGAGCGCATCTACCACCTCGCCTGCCCGGCCTCGCCGATCCACTACCAGAGGAACCCCGTGCGCACGATCCGTACCGCCGTGCACGGCACGCTCAACCTGCTCGACATGGCGCGGGAGATCCACGCGCGCATCCTCATCGCGTCGACCAGCGAGGTCTACGGTGACCCGCTCGAGCACCCCCAGGTCGAGAGCTACTGGGGCAACGTGAACCCCATCGGGGAGCGCGCCTGCTACGACGAGGGCAAGCGCTGCGCCGAGGCCCTGACCGTGTCCTACGCGCGCCAGTACGGCGTCGAGACCCGCATCGCACGCATCTTCAACACGTATGGCCCACGCATGCACGAGGACGACGGCCGCGTGGTCTCCAACTTCGTGGTCCAGGCGCTGCGCGGCCAGGACCTCACGATCTACGGCGAGGGCCAGCAGACGCGCTCGTTCTGCTACGTGAGCGACCTCGTGGAGGGCCTCATCGCGCTCATGGAGCTGCCCAGGGATCCCGGCCCGGTCAACCTGGGCAACCCGAACGAGACCACCATCCGCGAGCTGGCCGAGCGCGTGCTGGCGCTGTGTGGCCCGGGGGCGCGCGGGAGCCTGGTGCGGAGGCCCCTGCCTGCCGATGATCCGACCCGGCGCAAGCCCGACATCACCCGTGCGCGCGAGCTGCTCGCGTGGGCGCCTCGCGTGCCCATCGAAGAGGGCCTGTTGAAGACCATCGAGTACTTCCGCGCGCACCCGGCGCTCAAGAGAGGACCGCGATGACCGGGTCGACGCGGGGGCTCCTCGCCGCGGCGTTGACGGTCGCGGTCGCGTGCGCGCCCGGGTTGAGCGGCGGCGCGGCTGCGGGCACGGGGCCAGCCACCGGGGTGGCAAGAACAACCGCGAAGACCAGGGCCGAAACCGCGCGCCAGGAGGCCCGGACGCACTGGGCGAAGCGGCTCGACGAGGCCGAGCTGCGCCTGGCGCTGGCGGCGTGGGAGCGCGCGACCGCGGCCGACACCGGCGACGTCGGCTCGTGGCTGATGCTGGCGCGTGGGCGCTTCTTCCTGGCCGACGGCTTCCTGAACTTCCGCAAGCTGGCCGGCGACCAGGCCGCGGCCGCGGAGTACACGGCGACCCACCTGGCGGGCGCGAGCGCGGCCGAGCGCGGCCTGCGCGCCGCCTCGCGCGAGTTCCACCGGCTGCGCGCGCAGAGCGCGCCCTTCGCCGACGCCATCGCCGTGCTGAGCGTGAGCGAGATGCCACTCCTCTACTGGTGGGCCGAGAACACGATCTTGTGGGCGAACTCCAAGGGCCTGGCCGCGACGATTCGCAGCCACGAGACGGTCTTCCACGCCATGGAGCGCGTCGCCGACCTGGCGCCCGAGACCTTCTTCGGCGGGCCCGACCGCTACTTCGGCATCGTGTTCTGCGCCGCGCCCGCGATCGCCGGCGGCGATCTGAGCAAGGGCAGGACGCACTTCGAGCAGAGCTTGAAGCGCGCACCCGAATTCCTCGATACCTACGTCCTCTTCGCGCTCCTCTACGCCAAGCCCGCACACGACGACGCGCTCTACGCACAGCTCCTGCAGCACGTGGTCGACGCTCCCGTCGACGTCCTGCCCGACATGGTCCCCGAGCAGACGATCGCGAAGAAGAAGGCCGCGGCTTTGCTGGCGAAGGCGCCCGCGCCACGATAGCGGCGGCGCAGGCGCGCCGCGCGACGCGCCCGGGCGCAGCGGCGGCGAGCACGAGCTCGCGCGGGTCAACGCGGCTGCGGAATGCGCCGGCCGCGCCACACCACCGGCGCGTTGCGCGCGCGATCCCAGGCGCCGAGCAGCGTGCACCACACGAAGGCGAGCAGCATGAGCGGGTAACCGAGCGAGCCCCACCAGGGCAGTGCACCGACCACGCGCTGCCGCCGCGCAACCTCGGCGACCGTGAGCACGACGAGCGGCGCGAGCACCGCGACGTGGACACCGTCGCCGCCGGCGAGCGCTCCGGCGAGGGCCAGCGGCAGGCCGAGCAGCCAGGCGAAGACGAGCGCGATCTCGAGCACGGCGAGCGCGCCCGCCGATCGCAGGCCTTCGCGGAAGTTCCGGCGCCAACCGCGCAGGAAGGCACGGAAACCCTCGGGGTACATGCGCACGCGCATGGTCCCGGGCGCGTGCAGGAGCGCGTAGCGTCCGCCCGCGTCGCGCACGCCGCGCGCGAACAGCAGGTCCTCGGCGACGCGCGCGTGCACGAAGGTGTGCCCACCCAGGCGCTGGTAGGCGTCGCGCCGGAACAGCAGGTACTGCCCGATGGCGAAGTCGCGCTCGCCGCTGGTACGCTGCGCGGCGGCCCCGCCCGCGCGCGTGGCGACCAGCAGGAGCAGCTGGAAGACGCCCTGCAGCTTCTCCCAGAACGACGTGCTCACGTGCGTCGGCGTCAGCGAGAGCAGGTCGGCGCCCGCGGCCTCCAGGCGCGCCACCGCGCGCCCCAGCGAGTCGGGGGCGTGGACGGTGTCGGCGTCGGTGAACAGCAGGAGCTCACCCTCGGCCGCGGCCGCGCCGCGCGCGCACGCCCACGGCTTGCCGATCCATCCCGGCGGCAGCTCGTCGGGCGTCACCACGGTCGCGCCGGCGACGCGCGCCAGCTCACCGGTGCCGTCGCTGGAGTGATCGTCGACGACGATGATCTGCGCCGCGGCCGGATCGAGCGCGGCGAGCGACGCCAGCAGCGCCGGCAGGTTGTGCGCCTCGTTGCGCGCGGGAACGATCACCGAGACGCGCGGGAACGGCAGCGGCCGGGCGTCAGCCGGCCCGGCCGCGCGATCGAGCGCACCCAGGCGCCGCGTCCACACCAGCACGCCGCCCGCCGCGAGGCCCAGCGTCACGCCCAGCCCGACGACGCCGCTCACCCGCCGCTCCCGCCCTGCAGCGCCGCGATCGTCTCGGCCACGCCCGGGTAGCCGCGGAAGTAGAACGTCCACCAGCCGTACATCATGATCCCGTGGCCCGTGAGGATGAACACGTGGCTCCACATCTCGACGCGGTCGGACTTGTGCACGATGTAGCGCCGCCAGTGGAACACCTCGTCGACGAGGCTGTAGACCACGGACAGGATCGTCAGCACCATCGCCGGGATGGCGAAGCCGGTGCGCTGCGGGTAGGCCGCGCACAGCAGGACGCAGCTGCCGATCCCCGCGAAGATCGTCACATGGTGCACGAGCTGCTCGCCGCCCTTCAGTGCCTCCTTGTAGATGGTGCGGTGCCCGATGGTGTCGAACGCGATGGCGGCCGCAAAGATGGCCGCGCCGATGGGCACGAGCCAGGCCTCATCAGGGAAGCGCACGCCGGCGCGGTGCCCGAGGAGCAGGAAGCCGCCCGTGGACGCGACCAGGCCGAGCATGAGCCCGACCCAGGCCAGGTAGACGCGCCAGTCGTGGCGGTCGAACTCGCGCACGCGACCCACGTAGATCGCGACGTCAGACAGGAAGGACGTCATCCGGAAACCTCAGCACGTTGACGAGCGGCGCGGGACGAAAGCGGTCCCGGCTCCGGCGCGGCAGCTCGAGCAGCCCGGCGCCGAGCGCGCGCAGCGCCAGCCACAGCTTGCGCGGCGTGGACACCACCGCGCGGCACGCGAGTACGTCGAAGCCGCGCCGGGCGATCACGCCGCCGATGGCCGAGTAGACCCGCCGCGCCGTGCGGATGGCGAGGCTGGCGCGCCAGGGCAGCGCGGGCATGCCCCGATCGCCCGAGCGGTAGAGCCGCTCCGCCTCGACCAGGAGCGCGGCGACGGTGGAAGCGAGCGGCGCGCGCGCGGCAGGTGGCAGCTTGCGGGCGCCCGGATGCTCGTCCGCGATCCAGTCGGCGCCCGCGGCCGCGAGCAGCGCGCGGGGCAGGTAGAGGCGGCCGAGCTGCCAGTCCTCCACGACGTCGCGGCAGATGTTCGTGAGCTGCATGGCCATGCCCAGGTGGGCGGCGTTT
>JBKJOI010000147.1:0-8420 GCA_046595695.1 Haliangiales bacterium
AGCCACCACTGGAGTAGTGGATGGCTTCTGCACGCGCTCGACGCCCAGCAACCGGGCGCACGCGGCGCCCAGTCGCTCCCGCTGCTCGGGCGTCAACTGCCGTAGCTCGTCGATCGAGACCGGGCGCATCCCCCGGGACTCGAAGTACTTCCGGATCGCTTGCACGCTCGTGAGCTTCTCCATGTTTCTTTCTCCTCTCCTGGGAGTGTCCAGTCAATATGCCAGTCGGGTGACCGGTCGGATTCGAACCGACACTGAAGGGTTCACAGCCCCGCGTGCTGCCTTTACACTACGGCCACCATCAGCGCGGGCTCGTGCCGGCGTGGAGCCTCTCGTCGGAATCGAACCGAACTCTTCCGCTTACGGGGCGGACGCCTTCCCAGAAGGCCTCGAGAGGCAGAGCCGGCACCGGGTCATCCCGGGACCGGCCAGATCGCGTCACCCATGGCCTTCGCGAACCACGGGTGACGTCGTCTTTCGTTGCGGAGCCGCGCGGGAGCTCGGTGCTATGCGCGCGCGAAGTCGGCGATGACCGCCGGCGTCGCGGTGTCGAAGCCGACGACGTCGAGCATGCCGGCGTCGTTCGGGTCCGCGATGCTGAACCCGTTCGACACCATGCCCACGACCACCGAGCGCGACGCCAGGTTGCGCGTCTGCCGGTAGTCGCGCAGCGCCTGCGCCGGGTGGACGTGGCCGGCCCAGGTCTCCGAGTCGGTGTAGACGCAGAACACGTCCACGTCGACCTTGCGCGCCTTGGCCCAGAGCATCGGCTGCGAGCAGTCGGTGCCGCCGAACGACAGGCCATCCATCGCCTCGACCACCCTATCCAGCCGCCAGCGCGGCGAGATGTCGAGCTCGGTCAGGGTGTTCTGGAAGGCGACGAACGCGTGCTGCGGCTCGGTCGCCGCCGTCACCAGCGCCATCGCCGCGCTGGCCACCCGTGGCGTGAGCCCGGGCACGCCCCCGACCACCCCGCTGCCCATCGAACCCGACACGTCGAGCGCGAGCAGCATGCGCTTGCCGGTGGGCACGACGTTCATGAACGTGGCGTAGAAGGCCGCGTCCAGCGCGTCGACGATCGCGGCGATCGGCGTCCAGGTGTTCTGGCCGCGCACGCCGTGGCCGGCCCGGTAGGTCATGAGCGCGGCCAGGACACTGATCGGGTGGAGCCGCGCCGCCTTCAGCGCGTCGCCGTCGCCCAGACGACCCGTGATCTTGCGGGTCGCCTCACCGAGCGGCGCGAGCAGGCCCGCCCGGGTCATCGTCGCCAGGTTACGGATCATCGCGGTGGTGGGCATGCGCTCGAGCAGCGCCTCCCACACCCGCGCCTCGGTCAGCCACTCGGTCGGCACCGCCTCGCGCGGCAGGTCGTGCGCCCGGATGAGCCGCACCACCTCGACCACGTCGGTGGCCCGCTTCACCGCCTCGAAGGCCTCGATGAGGTTCAGGCCCTCGGGAGCCGGCGACGCGAGCTCGCCCTTCACGACCCAGCGGTAGAGCGCGTCGTGCGCCGGGGTGGCGGCCTTGGGGTGCGACAGCCGCAGGAGGTCGCGATTCGACCAGCCGTCGCGCGCCTGGTACTTCACCAGCTGGTAGGCCAGCTTGGCCGCCGGCTTGGCATTATACCAGCTCGCCACCGCGGTACGGGTGCCGCGGCCCCAGCCGCCGAAGGCCTCGACCGCCTCGGCGAAGTGCATGAGGTGGGTGCCGATGCGGCAGACCTTGGGCAGCGCCGCGAGCGCGGCCCGCCGCGTGGCCGGATCGCCCAGCTTGGCCGCCATCGCGAGCGCGAAGATGGCGGCGTCGTTCTTGGGCGCGCGGCCCCCGTCCGAGATCTCGACGATGCGCCGGACGACGCGCTCGCCTTCGGCCGTGATGCAGCGCTCGACCGCCTCGGCGTTGGCACGCGTCAGCGCCCGCTCGCTCGAGTAGTAGCTTCCACCCTCGGTGCCGAGGACCAGGAAGCGGTCCAGCTTCATCCAGTCATCGACCTCCCAGGCGAATCCGCCCGCCGAGTTGGCGATCTGCGAGGTGCCCGGGATCTTCTCCGACTGCGGCGTGGTCTTGCGGTTGAAGAGCTTGCTCAGGTTGAACGTCATGGGGCACCTCCTTTCGGCCCGGGGATTCGGGCGATGTGCCATGGGTTGCGTTCGTGGAAAGAGTGGGAGTTGAACCCACGCGGCCTCGAGTGCGAAACGAAGCTCCGGTCCCGCCGGCCTTCCCGTGTGTTGCCCGTCGTGCGTCGTGCGTCGTGGGAGTGGAAGGAGTTGAACCTTCCCGCGAGTAGTTTACAGCCACGGCCATCCCGTGAAAGTCACTCCCAGAGTCCCGTAGGGGATTCGAACCCCTCCCTGCCGGATGAAGGCCGGCCATCCTTGCCTCTGGACCAACGGGACGAAAATCGTTCGGGCGGAAGGATTCGAACCTTCATCGTCAGCTTTCAAAGAGCTGCGTTCTGCCGTTGAACCACGCCCGAGCTACTGCTGCGCTACCCCGGTGCTACCTGGCGGAAGAGGAGGGAGTTGAACCCCCAAGACCCTTTCGGGTTCGTCGGTTTTCGGGACCGCTGCCATCGCCCATTGGCTTGCTCTTCCGTACTTATCGAGCGGCGGACGGGACTCGAACCCGTGATTCCGGCATGGCGCGCCGGCGTGTCACCATCAACACTTCTGCCGCAGTTGGCGGAGGGGAGAGGAGTCGAACCTCCAGGCCGCGTTGGCGGCCACCCGCTTAGCAGGCGGGCACCTGGCGCCGATCAGGACGGCCCCTCCGTGTGGAACCTGTCGTGGGTTGGGTGGGAATCGAACCCACGTCTCCCGGTTTAAGAGACCGGTGCGAAAGCCAGCGTTTGCTACCAACCCATGCAGCGCCATGTGGCGCGTCGTCCCGCCCCCTGGAATCGAACCAGGACCTTCCGGTTTTCAACCGGACGCGCAGACCCTCTGCGCCAGAGCGGGAAATTTGGGGACGCTTGGCTAGCGCCCCCGCCTCGTGAACTATTCTTTTGTCAAAGACTCGGCATGACCGCCGGCCGAGGCCGGCGCGTGGGGAGCGCTGCCCGAGGGCAAGGCTCCGCCTGACCGCTGTGCCGCTCGCCCTGGCCACGAGACAAGTCTCGAGCGCTCGCGTCGCGAACACCGCAGTGCGCGGTTCGGGATCCAGGACTCGAACCTGGCCATCCTTGTCCAATAGGCGTGGTTCAGAGCCACTTGTCCTGCCATTAGACCAATCCCGATCACTTCAAGAACGCATTGCCTATACGGATTGCCAAGCCGCGGACACACCTCCCCTGACGACACGCGGATGACATCCCCGACCCGCGTGTTTCTCCGACTCGACTTCGAATGTCTGAGCAACGACCGGGGCGCCCAGACGATCTGTGACGGCCTCCGGAACGAAAAAGGCCACCCGGGTTACCCTGGGTGGCCTCGGCCGAGTGGCGGTGAAATTCACCGCTTACGCGACGGAGGCCTCCCTATCGTTGCTGCTACCAAGCTGGCGCTCCAGGATCGACTGCATGGTCCTGGCTTGCTGCACGTGCCCGCACGGGACGACGGTAGACGACGCATACGACCAGCCGGCTTTGCGGCTGGTTGACACGCCGCCCTTGGCGGGGGGAGCGTTCGTTGCGTCTGTGTGAAGTATGGAGAACATCGAAAGTGAACAGACTCTACATTGCGAGGTCGGCAGTGTCAATCAATAGCTGCCGAGGATCGCCTGTGCGAGGCCTCATAGGGCCTCTGGTGGCCGATCGTCCCGGAACCCCGGCGCGGGCATTCCAATGGAATCCCGCGGAGCTGCCGCGCGATTGTGCTACTTGTCCGGCTTCTGCCGGTAGTCGTCGAGCGGGATGTTGTAGCGCTCGATCCAGCGGTAGAGCTGCCGAGGGTGAGCGGCGAGCTGCTGGGCGGCGCGCACCACGTTGCCGCCGGTGGCGGCGAGCACGGCAATGATCTTGGCGGCGTCGGGCGGCGCCGCCCCGGGGGCGACGCTGGTGGTGCCCGAGACTGACTCGGCCGCCGGCGTCCCGGCGGGCGGGGCCACTGGCAGGTGGCTGACATCTATAGAGGAGTCGCCGGCGAGGATGGCGGCCGCACGCAGCGTGGTGCGCAGCTCGCGCACATTGCCGGGGAAGGCGCCCACGAACAGCTGGCGGGCTGCCGAGCCCGAGATGGATGCCCGGTCGATGCCGGCCTCGCGCAAGAGGTGCGACGCCAGCACGCCCAGGTCCTCGCGGCGGGCCCGCAGCGGCGGGAGCCGGGCCACGAAGCCGGCCAGTCGGCGCAGGAGGTCCGGACGGAACCCGGCCGCGTCGGCGAAGAGATCGCGGTTGGTGGCGGCGACCCAGCGCACGTCCACCTGCTGGGCCTCGGCGGCGCCGAGCGGCGTGACCTTGCCGTCCTCGAGCACGCGCAGGAGCTTGGCCTGCGAGCTGGGGCTCATGTTCGCGACCTCGTCGAGGAACAGCGTGCCATTGTCGGCGCGGACGATCTCGCCCACGCGGGCGTCGGCGGCGCCGGTGAATGCGCCGCGGCGGTGGCCGAAGAAGGTCGCCTCGAAGAGGCTCTCGGGCACGGCGCCGCAGTCGACGGTGCCGTAGGCGCCGCGCCGGCCGCTCGCGGCGTGCACCGCGGCGGCCGCGATCTCCTTGCCCGTGCCGGTCTCGCCGAGCAGCAACACCGATTCGCGCGAGCGCGCGATGCGCAGCAGATCGCGCTCGAGCGCGGCGACCTCGGGGCAGCGGGTGCGCGTGGGTGTGAGCGCGGGGGCGGCCGCGGCCGCGGCCAGCGCCTCGTGGTGCGTCAGGTCGACGATGCGGTAGCAGAACAGCGTGTGCCCGACCTCGAGGAGGTCGCCGTCGGCGAGACGGTGGTCCTCGACGCGCCGGCCGTTGACCCATGTGCCATTGCGGCTGCCCAGGTCGCGGACGACGTCGGCGTCACCGCTGCGGTCGATCTCGGCGTGGACGCCCGAGGCCCAGCGATCCTGGAGCCGTAGCTCGCCGGTCTCGCGCAGGCCGGTGGCGTGGTTGTCGCCGGCGCGGCCGAGCGTGAGCGGCCGTGGCAGCTGATCCAGCCGCCAGGGCAGCTCGGCGCCGGGAACGTGGGGCGAGTCGATGAGATCGTCGTAGTGCAGCACGTAGGTGAGCAGACGCACCGGGCGTGCCGGGCTGCCCACCGCTTCTGTCCACGTCACCTCCATCCCCATGATCCAGTGTATTACCTGGAATCGGTGGAGCGCGGGGCCGAGACGATGCACGAGGCGGGGGGCGGGGCAGGGGCTCCGGTCGTCGAGTACCGTGCGGGCGAGCAAATCGCCGGCCGCTACGAGGTGCTGGGCGTGCTCGGCCGCGGCGGCAGCGGCGTGGTGTACCGGGTGCTCGATCGATCGATCCAGGAGGAGATCGCGGTGAAGATCATCGCCGACCCGGAGGGCGGGCTCGAACGCCTGCGCCAGGAGGTGCGTCTGTCGCGGCGGGTGACCCACCCGAATGTGTGCCGGGTCTTCGACATCGTCGAGCACCGCCACGGCGCGCTGCTGTCGATGGAGCTGGCCACGGGCGGCACGCTGGCCGACCGGCTCGGGCGCGCGCACGACGAGGCCGCGGTGCGCGCGCTGGCCGTGCCCATCCTCGCCGCGCTGGCGGCCGCGCACGCCGCCGGCGTGGTGCACCGCGACCTCAAGCCGGCCAACGTGCTCGTGCACGCCGATGGGCGGGTCATGCTCAGCGACTTCGGCGTCGCGCGCGCGACCGTGCCAGTGCTGTCGACGAACGACGACGCCCGCGCGGGCACGCCGGCGTACATGGCGCCCGAGCAGCTGCGCGGCCGGCCCGTCGTCGACGAACGCGCCGATCTCTACGCGCTCGGGCTCATCCTCTACGAGCTCCTGGTCGGGCGCCTGCCGTTCGTCGAGGAAGGCCAGGCGCCCACGCTGGCGGCGGCGCTGCGCCGCGCCGACGAGGACGTACCGTCGGCGGGGCCGGGCCCGCTCGCGCGCGGCGTCGCCAGGCTGCTCGAGCGCGAGCCGTCGCGGCGGCCGGCGAGCGTGGCCGAGGCGGGGCCGGTGCTCGGGCTCGAGGAGCGCGTGCCGGGGCCAGCCCCGTGGCGTCGAGGCGGGTGGATCGCGGGCGGCGCGGCGACGCTCGCGGCGGCCGGGCTGGCGCTGTGGGTGGGTGGGCGCGTGGGCCCGAGCCCGGGCAGCGGTGGTGCGCGCGTGCCGCCGGGTGCCCTGGAGACGCCAGCGCCGGCGCCGGCGCCGGGCCGGCCGGCCGTGGTGCGCCGGTCGCTCAGCCTGGGCGAGGAGGCCATCCTCGAGCCGCCGGCGTTCACGCCCGACGGCTCCAGCGTGATCGTGTCGACCAACCGCACCGGCGTGTTCGAGCTGTGGGCGCTCGACGCGGCCACCGGCGCGGCGCGCCAGCTCACGTCGGGCCGCCGCGGCAAGCACTTCCCACGCGTGGCCGGCGCGTGGCTCTACTATTTGGTCGAGGCGCCCCGCGGGCACGACGTGGTGCGGGTGCCGCTCGCGGCGCTCGCGCGCGCGCCGTGGGGCGACGGCGCCGAGCTCGTGCGCGCGGGCGTGGGCTTCGCCGACGTCGCGCCCGGCGGCGCGGTCCTGACCGGCGACGAGCCGCTCGGCTTCCTGGGCCTGCGCAGCTTGCTCGTGCAGGTGCCAGGCGCGGCCACGCCGGTCAGAATCGACGCGCGCGGCGGCCGCCTGCGCTGGGCCTACCTGTCCCCCGACGGCACGCGCGTGGCCTGGATCCGCACCGACGCGCCCTACGAGCCGGGCGCCTCCCTGTGGATCGCCGACGCGGCGAGCGGCGAGAGCCGCCGGCTCACCGGTGACCTGGTCGGCGGCACCGGGATGGCGTGGACGCCCGACGGCCGGGAGGTCGCCTTCTTCCGCGATGGCGCGGGCGACGGCGCGGACGCGCGCGACGCCGCGGCGCGCGCGCTCGTGGCCATCGACGTGGACTCGCGCGCGGAGCGCACCCTGGTCGTCGATGCGCGCGACGGCACGACGCCCGTGTTCTCGCCCGGCGGTCGCCTCTCGTTCGTGGTCGACAGCGTCGACTGGGGGCTGTGGCTGCGCGCGCCCGACGGACCGCTACGCCGCCTGACCTTCCTGGTCGGGGAGAGCGCGACGTACCCGACCTGGCTGCCGGCGCGCGGCGAGCTCGTCTACCTGGCGCAGCGGCGGGCGGTGCCGCGCTTCGAGGCGCGCCGCGTGGCCGGCGCGGATCACTCGCGGGTGACCGCGCGGCGTGTGCTGCCCGAGGGCCTGTCGTCGTCGATCGCGGTCTCGCCCGACGGGCGGCTCTTGCTCTACGCGCTCGAGCGCGACGGCGAGTCACGGCTCGAGCTGGCCGTCCTCGACGAGCCGACGAGCCCGCCGATCACGCTGCTGGTCGCGCCCGCGCCATCGACGCTCATGGCGCCGCAGTTCCTGGGCGACGGGCGCATCGCCTTCGTGCGCGCCGACGGTGCCGGCGCGCCGTCGCTGTGGGACGCACGCGCCGACGGCACCGGCGCGCGCCTGCTGGTCGAGCGCGCCGGCGGCGGCTTCCGCTCCAGCGACGGGCGCTGGCTCGCCTACTCGCGCGGCGGCGGCGGCGCGACCGGGGTGTTCGTGCAGCGCCTCGACGCCCGCGGGCTGCCGGTGGGCGCGCCGCGCCCGGTGCCCGGCGAGCGCGCGCTGGAGGGCATGCGCTTCGACCCGGGCTCGGGCGAGCTGCTCGGCATGGACGGCGACGGGCTGTGGGCGATCGAGCCGGCGAACGGCCGGCGGCGCCGGCTGGCCGACTGGCCGCCGGGCACGCGCGACTTCGATCGCGCCGTCGGCGGACCGGGCGGCAGCGTCTACTGCTCGCTCGGCGTGGGCCGCGCCGAGGTCGTGCTCATCGACGGGGCGCTGGGCGTCCCGGGCAACTAGCCGCGCGCCGTGTCGGCGGCGCGCAGCGCCAGCCCGCTCGCCACCGAGGTGAGCTCGTCGCCGCCGGCCAGCCGGGCCTCGCCGAAGCGGCCGGCGAACAGCGCGCGCACCGCCGGCACCAGCGACGAGCCGCCGGTCATGAACACGCGATCGACCTCGGCCGCCGCGATGCCGGTCTTGGCCAGCAGGCGATCGACGCAGCCGGTGATGGCCTCGAGCTCGGGCTCGATCCAGGTCTCGAGCTCGGTGCGCGCGACCTGCGCCTTGATCGTGATCGGATCGTCCTCGAAGGCGAAGGGCGCCTCGGCGGCGCTCGACAGCTCGAGCTTGGTGCGCTCGACCGAGCGGTACAGCTGGTAGCCGAGGTCGTTCTCGATCAGGTGCTGGAGCGCCGCGATCTTGCGCGGCTCGCGCGCGCCGTGGTGGATGTCGTCGAGCAGCTTCTGGGTGTCCCTCGACTTGAGGAACGACAGGTGGTGCCA
>JBKJOI010000884.1:0-5536 GCA_046595695.1 Haliangiales bacterium
CGCTTCGGCGCCGAGTTCCCGCGCTTCTCGCCGCGCCAGGCCGATCTGCTCTTCATCGTCGGCACCATCACCGAGAAGATGGGCCCGGTGCTGTCGCGCGTGTACCAGCAGATGGCCGAGCCCAAGTGGGTCGTGGCCTTCGGCGTGTGCGCGTGCACGGGCGGCTTCTACCAGAATTACAACACCATGCCGGGCGCCGATCAGGTGGTCCCGGTCGACGTCTACATCCCCGGCTGTCCGCCGCGGCCCGAGCAGGTGCTGGACGGCCTCATCATGCTGCAGGAGCGCATCCAGAAGCACCAGGGCCACTCGCAGGTGCGTTACCGCGAGGAGCAGGCCGCCGCCCACAAGCAGGACGCCCTCGCGCAGATCCGACTCCCCGGCGCGGCCGCGAAGTAGCTGGAGCCCACGCATGTCACAGAAGATCCTCGACCGCCTGGTGGAAAAGTTCCCCGACGCGGTGCTCTCGACGACGAGCTTCCGCGGCGACGACACCGCCGTGGTCAAGCGCGAGCGCATCCTCGACGTGCTGCGCTTCCTCGCGCTCGATCCCGAGCTCAAGCTCGATCTCGCGCGCACGCTCACCGCGATCGACTGGCTCGGCAAGGACGGCGACCGCTTCGAGGTCGTCTACCAGCTCTACTCGATCAGCAAGCGCCACGGCGTGCGCATCAAGTGCCCGGTCCCTGAGGACGATCCCACGATCGACTCCTGTGTGACCGTCTACCCGGGCATGAACTGGTTCGAGCGCGAGGCCTGGGACATGTACGGCATCAAGTTCAACGGCCATCCCGACCTGCGGCGCATGTTCATGTACGAGGAGTTCGTCGGCCATCCGCTGCGCAAGGACTACCCTAAGGAGAAGCGGCAGCCGCTCATTCGTCGCGAGGGGATGGTCTAGCCATGGAACACACCAAGACGCCGCCCGCGGCCCCCGGCGTGCAGCGCACGGTTGTGCTCGGCCAGCGCGGCGTTCAGGACCTCGACGGCGACGGCCTGCCGACCGAGCCCATGAAGATCAACATGGGCCCGTCGCACCCGGCCATGCACGGCACCGTGCGCATGATCATCACCGTCGACGGTGAGCGCATCCTCCACTCCGACATCCAGCTCGGCTACATGCACCGCTGCTTCGAGAAGGAGTCGGAGTACGCGACCTGGACGCAGGTGTTCCCGTACACCGACCGGCTGAACTACGTGTCGCCGCTGTGCAACAACGTCGGCTACGCGATCGCCGTCGAGAAGGCGCTCGGCATCCAGGCGCAGATCCCCGAGCGCGCGCACTACATCCGCATGATCATCAGCGAGCTGTCCCGCGTCACCGACCACCTCACGTGTCTCGGCGCCTCGTCGATGGAGCTCGGCGCGTTCACGATCTTCCTGTGGATGCTCAAGGCGCGCGAATGGCTCTTCGGCGACCTCGAGGAGCTGACCGGCGCCCGCCTCACCCACAGCTACGTGCGCGTCGGCGGCGTCGTCGCCGACCTGCCGCCCGGCTGGGTCGAGAAGGTGCGCGACCGCATGAACAAGGTCGACGCCGTCGTCGACGAGTGCGACAGCGCGATCTCGGGCCTGCGCATCTTCCGCGACCGCATGGAGAACGTCGGCTCGTTCACCGCCGAGGACGCGATCGCCTGGGGCTGGACCGGTCCGGCGCTGCGCTCGGCGGGCGTCGACTACGACGTGCGCAAGGACCACCCGTACTGCCTCTACGACCGTATGGAGTTCGACGTCCCGGTCGGCACGCGCGGCGACTGCTACGACCGCTTCATGGTCCGCATGATCGAGATGCGCCAGTCGCTCAAGATCGTGCGCCAGTGCTTCGATCAGCTCTCGCCCGGCCCGGTCGTGGTGCACGATTCGCGCGTCGTGCTGCCGCCCAAGAACGAGGTCTACAACTCGATCGAGGGCATGATCAACCACTTCAAGCTGATCATGGACGGCATCCGCGTGCCGCCCGGCGAGACCTACAGCTACACCGAGGGCGGCAACGGCGAGCTCGGCTTCTTCATCATCGCCGACGGCTCGGGCCGCCCGTACAAGCTGCACTGCCGCGCGCCTTGCTTCCCGGTGCTGCAGACCGCAAGCCAGCAGATCAAGGGCGCCCTGATCTCCGACATCGTGCCGGTGTTCGGCATGGTCAATTACATCGCAGGCGAGTGCGAGCGCTAGGACGGACCTGAGATCCAACTCATGAGCGAAACCGTCAAACTCACGATCGACGGCCGAGAGGTCGAGGTAGCCAAGGGGACTAACGTTCTCGAGGCAGCTCGCAAGCTCGGCGACGAGATCAGCTACTTCTGCTACCACCCTGGGCTCTCCATCGCCGCGTCGTGCCGGCAATGTCTGGTCGAGATCGGCGGCAACCCCAAGTTGCAGCCGTCTTGCCAGATGACCGCGACCGAGGGCATGAAGGTCTCGTCCAACAACGAGCGCGTGCTCCTGGCGCGCAAGCAGATGCTCGAGTTCACCCTGGTGAACCACCCGGTCGACTGCCCGATCTGCGACAAGGCAGGCGAGTGCCTGCTGCAGAAGCACTACTTCGACTGGGACGCCGGGCCCTCGCGCGTCAGCATGGACAAGGTCCAGAAGCCCAAGCGGGTCGATCTCGGCCCGACCATCGTGCTCGACGCCGAGCGCTGCATCCTGTGCTCGCGCTGCATCCGCACCTGCGACGAGGTCGCGGGCGTGCACCAGCTCGAGTTCGTGAACCGCGGCGATCACTCCGAGCTGGTGACCGCGCCGGGCCAGCAGCTCGACAACCCGTACTCGGTCAACACCGTGGACGTCTGCCCGGTGGGCGCGCTCACGCAGAAGGACTTCCGCTTCTCGATGCGCGTGTGGGAGCTCTACACCACGCCGTCGGTGTGCAACGGCTGCTCCACCGGCTGCAACGTCGAGGTCCACCACGCCGAGGGCAAGATCCAGCGCCTCGTGCCGCGCCACAACCCCGACGTGAACAAGTACTGGATGTGCGACGAGGGTCGCACGACCTACAAGGGCGTGCACACCAACCGCCTGGTCACCGCGACCATCGACGGCCTGCCCGCGGCGCCCGACAAGGCGATCGCGGCGGCGGCCGCCAGGCTGCAGCCGCTGCTCGACGCCGATCGCGGCTCGGTCGGCGTGGTCTTCTCGGCGACCCAGTGCAACGAGGACAACTGGGTGCTCGGGCGGCTCGCGCACGACTTCCTCGGCCTCACGCGGGCGTACATCGCCGCCCGGCCGGCGGTGCCCGAGCGCGCCGACAACATCCTGCGCGACGCTGACGTGAACCCGAACCTCAAGGGCGCGCGCGCGGTCGCGGGCGCCTTCGGCCAGAGCGGCCAGGGCGACCTGGTCGCGCTCGCCGCCGACCTCAAGTCGGGCAAGCTGCGCGGTCTCATCGTGCTCGGCGACGTCGTGCTCGCCGACGACGTCATCGCCGCCGCGCGCAACCTGGGCGCGCTCGTGGTCGTGACGCCGCACGGCAGCGCGCTCGAGCAGGCGGCGCACGTCGCGCTGCCCGCGGCCGACTGGGCCGAGGTCCACGGCACCATCACCAACCGCGACGGACGCGTGCAGCGCATGCGCCAGGCCTTCGAGCCCGGCGGCACGTCGCTGCCCGCGTGGGAGCTGCTCGCGCGGCTCGCCCGCAAGCTCGGCGCCACGCTGGAGTACCCATACCCCCGCGCCATCTTCAAGGAGATGGTCGACAAGGTCGCCGGGTTCGCCGGCGCCGAGTGGGGCAAGGAAGCGCAGCTGGTCCAGCTCCGCTTCGCGAATTCGAGGGGCTAGACCGCCATGCTGATGGCACTCCTTCTGGGCACGATCAAGTGGGTCGGCCTGATCCTCGTCTTCGTCATGCCGGTCGCGTCGCTGCTCACCTGGGCCGAGCGGCGGCAGAGCGCGATGATGCAGGACCGCCTGGGTCCCAACCGCGCCAACATCGGCAAGGTGAAGCTATGGGGCATCCTGCACTTCGTCGCCGACGCGCTGAAGATGATCTTCAAGGAAGACTTCGTGCCGGCGCGCGCGCACCGCGCGCTGTTCACGCTGGCGCCGCTGCTAGCCATCATCCCGGTCTTCATCGCCTTTGCGATCATCCCGTTCGGGCCGGACGTCTACGCCAAGAACCTGTTCAGCGTCCTCGACCCGAGTCACATGCCCAAGGGCGGCGAGCCGCTGCAGGTGATCGAGGTCGAGTTCGGCCTGCTTTTCTACTTCGCGGTCGCGTCGATCGCCAACTACGGCAGCACGCTGGCCGGCTGGGCCTCGTACAACAAGTGGGCCCTGCTCGGCGGCCTGCGCGCCTCGTCGCAGATGATGTCGTACGAAGTCGCCATGGGCATGTCGATCCTCGGCGTGTTCCTGGTCACCGGCACGCTCGAGCCCGGCGCCATCGTGGACTGGCAGGGCCCGAACCCGCTGCACTGGGGCGTGGTCGTGCAGCCGGTCTCGTTCATCCTCTTCTTCGTCGCGGCCATCGCCGAGACCAAGCGCGCGCCCTTCGACATCCCCGAGGGCGAGCCCGAGATCGTCGGCTACTTCGTCGAGTACTCGGGCCTGCGCTTCGGCCTGTTCTTCCTGGCCGAGTTCATCGAGGTCGCGTTCGTCGCGGCGCTCATCACCACCGTGTTCTTCGGCGGCTACCACGTGCCCGGGCTGTACCCGGACGGCTTCTACTTCGCCGACTGGTACATCAACATGCCGCACCTCCTGGTCGTGCTCATCCAGGTCGTGTTCTGGACCATGAAGGTCATCTTCTTCTGCTGGTTCCAGCTGCTCATCCGCTGGACCCTGCCGCGCTTCCGCCCGGACCAGCTGATGGACCTGGGCTGGAAGAAGCTCTTGCCGCTCTCGATGGTCAACGTGCTCGTCACCGCCGCGTTCCTGACGTGGTGGCGCTAGCCGGATAGAAGGAGTCACACGCGATGTCTGCAGCTCACGACGGTCACGGTCACGCGGCGCCCGCGCACGGCGGCGGGCCGCGCGTGCTGTCGGTCTCCGAGAAGAACCCGAAGGTGCGCACCGTGCAGGTCGAGCGGCCGCCCATGGGCATCGAGCGGGCGTTCCTGCCCGCGGTGGTGAAGGGCCTGGGCATGACCGCCAAGCACTTCTTCAGGAACACCTTCCGTGGCCTGGTGAAGAACCACGATATCCAGACCATCGAGTACCCCGACGTGAAGCCGGACTACCCGGCTCGTTACCGAGGTCTGCACCGGCTCATGCACCGCGAGGACGGCTCGGTGCGCTGCGTCGCCTGCATGATGTGTCCGACGGTGTGCCCGGCGCACTGCATCACGATCCATCCGGGCGAGCGCGCCGACTCGAACGAGAAGTACCCGGTCGTGTTCGAGATCGTCTAGCTGCGCTGCGTGGTCTGCGGGCTGTGCGTCGAGGCCTGCCCCTGCGACGCCATCCGCATGGACACCGGCGTGCACATGCACCCGGTGCAGAGCCGCGGCGACGCCGTGCTGGGCAAGATCGACCTCATGAAGCTCGGCCAGCAGTCGACCGCCGTCCAGGGCGGCGTCGACGGTGACTGGCGCGCCAA
>JBKJOI010000636.1:0-10049 GCA_046595695.1 Haliangiales bacterium
CGCCGCGCACGCGCTGCATGGCCAGGCTCTGCCCGAGCAGGTGCGTGGTCTCGGGGTGCAGCGCCTCGCCGATCGCGATCTCGTGATCGAGGTAGAGCAGGAGCGACGAGCCCAGGCGCAGCACGGTGCCCGGCCTGAGCGGCGCGCAGCGGCTCGGCTCGCCGTCGACCAGCAGGCCGTTGCGGCTGCCCGCGTCGACGATCCGCCAGGTGTCGTCGGCGCGGTCGTGCTCGATGCGAGCGTGCACGCGCGACACCTCGGCGTCGGGCAGCGCGAGCCCGTCCTCGCCGGGATCGCGCCCGATGGTCAGCGCGCGGCTGCCGAGCGCGACCACCTGCACCGGGGGCACGCTCGGCGTGTACACGATCTGCAGCCGGCGGATGCGTGCCAGCGTGGCGGCGTCGCTGACCTGTGGGCTGGTGATGGTGAGCGCCGCCGGCGACATGCCGCGCGGCGGGGGCAGGTGGGTCATCGTGCCTCCGGGCCTGTGCGGGTGAACGCGTCGAGGTCGAACTGCGCCAGCCAGCCGTCTGCACCACCGTGTGCGCGCACCGTGAACCCGCCCAGCGCGAGCGTGTACTCGAAGCGTCCGCCCACGGTGACGAGCCCGCCGTCCACGCGCAGCACGCTGGGCCGATCGTCGCCCGGGCCGCCGAAGCGGCGCAGCGTGCGCGGCTCGCCGCGCGGTCCGAGCACGAGCACGAACGCGTCGGCGAGGCCGCCGTCGCCGATCACGTGCAGCTCGCCGGTGCGCAGGTCGCCGCCGGTGCGGCCGACCACCACCAGGCTGCCGTCTTCGGTGAAGGCGAGCGCGCGCACGAGGTCCCAGCCGGGCCCGGTCAACAGCCGCACGCTGGCCAGCGCGCCGCTCTCGGGATCGAGCATCGCCAGCCAGCCGTCCGCCTCGCGGCCGCTCAGCTCGGGCGGCTGGCCGGCCTCGGCCGCGAACGCGATCGAGCCGCGGAAGAGGCCGCCCACGGCCAGGCGCGTGCCGTCCGCGCTCACGTCCACGGCGTGCACCTCGGCCTCGCCGGTGCCGGTGAAGCGTCGCGTCCAGCGCTCGGCGCCCGAGTCGGCCGCGAGCTTGACCACGAAGCCGTCGGCGAGCTCGCGCGGCGGCGTGGCCGCGCCCGCGCGCACGGGCCCGAGCTCGCCCCGCACCTTGCCGCCGACGTACACGGCGCCGCCGGCGAAGGTGAGCGCCTTGGCCAGCGCGAGATCGCTGCCCGACGGTGCCCAGGCCCAGCGCAGCGTGCCGCCGGTGGTGAACGCGGCCACGAACGGGGTCGCCAGCCACAGCCGCTCGGGCTCGCGCTCGGCCGCGGCGCCGAAGCGGCGATCGCTGCCGAAGCTGGCTGCGCCGTCGAGCTCGCCGGCGATGTAGAGCGTGCCGCGGCCGTCGGCGACCACATGGCGCGCGCGCCCGGCCGGCGCGCCGCAGGTGCGCGTCCAGCGGATGGCGCCGGTCGCCGCGTCCAGCCCGGCGAGGAAGCAGTCGAAGCGCTTGCGCGCGCGCGCCGGCAGCGCGGCGCCCGTGATCTCGCCGTCGTAGAAGCCGGTCACCGCCACGCCGCCCTCGCCGTCGAGCGCGACCGCGGTCATCTTGACCTCTTCGGTCGAGGCCAGCGTGCGCAGCCAGACCAGGTGGCCGTCGCCGCTCAGGCGGGCCATGAAGGCGAACTTGATGCCGCGCTGCGGCCAGCGCACGCGCGTGCCGGCGAGCTCGAGATCGTCGCTGGCGTGGCCGACGATGTAGAGGTCGCCCGCGGCGTCACGCGCGACGCCGTCGACGTTCTCCCAGCCCGGACCCGACACGTGGAGCGCGAACCGCAGCGCGTCCGGCGTGCCGGCGGGCGCCACGTACACGCCCGCCGGCGCGGCCCCGGGCACGGCGGCGCCGAGCGGCGTCGCCGCCGGCTCGCGCCAGCGCGGCAAGGCCACGAAGAGCGCGGCGGCGAGCCCGGCCACCACCGCCGCGCCGGCCAGTAGCGCGCCGAGCCCACGCCGGCGCGCGGGCCGGACCTCGACCGCTCGATCGTCGAGCGCGCGCACGAAGTCTCCGGCGCTGGCGAAGCGCTCGCCCGGCGCGCGCCGCAGGCAGCGCAGGATCGCGTGCTCCCAGCGCGGATCGAGCTCCGCGACCAGCGAGCGGGGCGAGGGCGCGTCCTGGTGCAGGCGCAGCGCGGCGGTGGCCATGGCGCCCTCGGCGACGAACGGCCAGCGCCCGGTGACCAGCTCGAAGGCGACGACGCCCAGCGCGTAGACGTCGGTGGCGCGCGTCGTCGGCTGGCCGAGCACCTGCTCGGGCGCCATATACGCCGGGCTGCCGGCGAGCTCGATGGTCGCCGCCGGCTCGTCGCCGACCGGCAAGGCCCCCGCGAGGCCGAAGTCGGTGACCACTGCGTGCACCGACGCAGGGCCCGTGTCAGGCGTGGCTTCGCCGTCCGAGACCAGCATGATGTTCAGGCTCTTCAGGTCGCGGTGCACGACGCCCGCGTCGTGCGCCGCGTCGAGCGCGCTCGCCACCTGGGTGAGGATGGGCAGCGCATCGGCCGGGGTCAGCGCGCCGCGCCGCGCCAGCAGGTCGGCGAGCGTCTCGCCGCCGAGCAGCTCCATGGTCACGAACGTGACGGCCGGACCGCCTGGCGGCTCGTGGCTGCCGACGTCGTACAGCCGGCACACGTGCGGATGCGAGACGAGCCGGGCCAGGCGCACTTCGCGTCGCAGCCGCTGCTCGAGACGCACGCGATCGGCCCGGTGGTGGCTCACCGCCTTGAGCGCCACGGCGACGCCGAGCTCGCGGTCGGTGGCGCGGTAGACCTCGCCCATGCCGCCGCGGCCGACCAGGCGCTCGATCACATAGCGACTGGCGACCACGGTGCCGGGGGCGAACACCTGCGTGGCCGGCTCGCGTGCGGCCGCGCGCACGAAGCTCCCGACCACGCTCTCCCCGCGCGGCCCCTGCGTCGTGGCGCCAAGCTCCCCATCCTGGCCGAGCGACATGACCCAAGCAGGTAACACGCTCGCGAAGGCGCGCACTATGGTTTAGCGCACACGTCGCACCGACTCGCACCTGGTGATGCGATCGCAACACATGCGCCGTTCGTGGCGCGGCGCGCCGTCAGCGCGTCATCGGTGCGTCGCAACCGACGTGGCGCGGGCGTATCAGGTCGGACCCGCGACGGTCGAGCGCAGAACGCACAGCGAGCGGACGTGACACACGCTTCGCCGTCCGAACCCTGCTACGTTGCCGCCGTGTCCGACCCCGTTCAAAGCTGTCCTTGCGGTTCCGGCGCCCCCGAGGCGTCCTGCTGCGCACCGATCATCGCCGGCGCTGCCGCACCGACCGCGGTCGCGCTCATGCGCTCGCGCTACACCGCGTACGTGCGCGGCACGATCGACCACGTCATCGCGTCGCACGATCCCGCCACGCGTGGCGAGGTCGACCGCGAGGAGAGCGAGAAGTGGTCGCGCGAGACCGAGTGGCAGGGCCTCGAGATCGTCGCTACCGACCGCGGCGGCGAGAACGATCAGGAGGGCACCGTCGAGTTCGTCGCGAAGGGCGCGACCACCGGCCAGCCGTTCGCGCACCGCGAGCGCGCCACCTTCCGCCGCGTCGAGGGCCGCTGGATGTACGTCGATGGCAAGACGGTCAAACCGGAGCCGATCCGGCGCGTCGAGCCGGCCGCCGGCCGCAACGATCCGTGCCCTTGTGGCAGCGGCAAAAAGTTCAAGCGCTGCCACGGCGCCTGATCTGGCGCGGCAGGTGCAATCACGCGCCCGTGGAGGTCTGATGTCACGCCGCCACACGATCGTCGCACCACCACGGTCCGCGTTGCTCCTGCCCGCGCTGCTCCTGCCCGCGCTGCTCCTGCCCGCGTGCATCGACGATCGCGCGCTGGTGCCGCCGACCGTCGACGAGGACGCGACGCTGCCGCGCGTCGAGGTGAACGGCACCGCGCTGCACGTGACCGAGCTCGGCCCGGCGGGAGCGCCGCTCGTGGTCTTCCTCCACGGCGGCCCGGGCGCGGACCACCGGCAGTTCCTGGGCTGGGCCCCGCTCGCCGACGCCGGCTACCACGTGGTCATGTACGACCAGCGCGGCGCTGGGCTGTCGCGTCGTCACGATCGCGACGTGCTCGACGTGGCGCATGCGCTCGGTGACCTGGGCGCCCTGATCACCGCGCACCGCAGCGCCGACGAGCCCGTCGTGCTCATCGCGCACAGCTTCGGCGCGATGCTGGCGACCGCGTACATCAACGAGGATCCGTCACGCGTGCGCGGCGCGGTGCTCGTCGAGCCGGGCGGCTTCACCCGCCTCGAGGTCGAGGCGTTCTTCGAGCGCGCGCTGGGTGGCCTCACGCTGACCGAGGGCACCACCGACATCCTGTGGACGCAGCAGTTCCTCTCGCCCGACGAGCACGCGCAGTGGGACTACCTCGCCGCGGTGAGCTCGCGCGACTCGGAGGGTCAGGAGGGCAACGACCACGCGCACCCGGCGCCGGCGTGGCGCTGGGGCGCGGCGGTGTCGTACTGGCTGCCGCAGCACATCGGCGACTTCGACTGGACGACGCGCCTCGCCGAGATCGACTACCCCGTGCTGTGGTTCCGCAGCGAGAAGAACCGGGTCACCGACCAGACGCACCAGGAGCGGCTGGCCGCGCACTACCCGCGCGTCGAGATGCAGCTCGTCCAGGGCGTGGGCCACGATGTGCTCTACCAGCGCAGCGCCGAGCTCCTGCCGGTGGTCCTCGAGTACCTGGGCCGCGTGACCGCGCCGGGGCCGACCCCGTGAGCCGCGTGATGAGGCGCGTGCAGGGTGCGCTGGTGGTCCTCGCACCCGGCGGGATTGCGATGCTGGCGATGCTTGCCGGACCGCGCGCGGCGCACGCCCTCGGGCCGCTCGACACGCTCACCGAGGCGTCGGCGCAGTCGGTGCGCCTGGACACCGGCCTCGAGGCGGGCGTGATCGGCGCGCTCGCCTACGGCCGGCGGCTTCCCGATCTCGGGGGCGCCGCGCTCGCCTGGGAGGCGCGCGTTGGCGTGCAGCTCATCACGCCCGATCTCGGCGACTCGAGCTGGGCGGCGGGCGCGCAACTCGAGGTGTGGCGCGCGGACCGCTGGCGGCTGCGCAACCAGCTCGATCTGACGCTGCGGCTGGTGCAGAACGGCATCTTCCACGGCTCCGCGGTGGGGCTGCGCGACACGCTGTCGTTCGGCTGGTTCGCGCGCCGCGGCTTCGTCGGCCTCGACCTCGGCTGGGAGCAGGGCCTGGCGACGCACGTGCGTCACTCCGACTACTACCGCGATTATGTCTATGCCGAGGCCGAGGACGGCTGGCGCGCGCTGGCCGTAGGCACCGCGCGCGCCGGGCTGTTCGGCGGCGTCGTGGTGACGCGCCGGCTGGTGATCGCGGGCCGCGTGGGTGTCGAGGTCGATCGAACCGGACGGTTCGCCTTCTTGCCGATCGCCGCGACGATCACCCTGGCGTGGGGATTCTAGGCCTACGGGGCCGACGACGGCGCGCCGCTCGCGAGACAGTTATCGAGCTCGGGCGTGGGCGTCCAGCCGCACTCGCCGTTCGGCTGCCGCTCGCAGCGCGCCTGATCGTAGCAGGCGTACTCGGGCTTGAACTCGCAGGTCGTGACCATCTCCTTGCCGGGCTCCACGCAGATCGTGCCCGAGCAGCCGCTGCGGACGCACTCGGAGGCGCTGGGGTCGGGCTCGGGCGTGGGGCCGGGCGCAGGGGAGGGCGACGACGACGAGCCGCCACCGCAGGCGGCGACGGCGAGGAGGAGCGAGCAGGAAATCGAGGCCAGGAAGTTTCGCATGCGGCGAGTGTAGTGCTCGAGCTCACGTCCGACACGTCTGCGGCTCGCTCGTCGTCCGACGGTTTGATCGACTCGGGCGAGGCACGCAACGCGCGCCGCCGCGCGGTGCACGGCTTCCTCACCCACCACTGCGAGAGGACCGAGGTCCCGGGTTGTTCGTGATCGGGACGCCGACGGCGACGTGGCGGGGGAATGCGATCCCCCTCTCAATGGCCGTTTCCTGGATAGGGTTGGGCGTTGCCTAGGCAGGTTGTCTAGGCAGGTTGTCTAGGCAATCTGTCTAGGCAACCCAGTTCCGCGCCTAGTCCTGCGACAGCAGCAGCTGGCCGTAGAAGCTGTAGATGGCCGGGTAGACCGCGGCGTCCCCATCGGCGAGCATCATCATCTCGGGGTTCGGGTTGGGGTTCACCTCCGGGCAGTCCAAGACGTTGCGGACCATGTCCTGGTCGGCGCGCTGTGGGGAGAACTTGGAGTAGCAGGAGGCGCGCGCCCGGTAGATCACGTTGGCCGGGTCGGGCGAGACCAGCTTCTGGGCGTACCAGTGCGCCTCGCGCGGGATGATCGAGAACGACTGCTGCCAGCTGGTCTCGAAGGGCGCATTGCCCTGGCCGAAGGACCAGCGGATCTCGATCTCGTGCAGACCGTTGGTGGTGATGAGCGCCGAGGCGGCCGCGAGCAGCAGGCCGCGCATGCCGACGCCCTGGTGCTCGGGGCCCGCGCACATCTCGCGGTAGGACGTGTTGCAGTTGCACTCCTTCGGGCCCTCCGCGCCCATCTCGGTGCAGTCGGCGTTCAACCGGCCGGTCACCGGTCCGGCCATGAGCCAGAGCTTGTGCTCCTCGGTCCACTCACAGCTGCGGACGCCGCTCGCGTCGGTGTCACACGGAGAGGCGATGAACGTGGCCTTGAGGGTGTGATTGGCGTGCGGCACATTCTTGAGCTTTTTCTGCAGGTTCCAGACGGCGATGCGGCCGAGCCCCCCGCCCTGGTTGTTGGGTAGCTCCTCGGTGTCCTCGACGGTGTAGACGCCCTCGAGCATCATGGCCTTGCGGCAGCACTCGGTGCCATCGGTCGTCGTCGGGGTGAGCGGGCACGCCGGGAAGCCGCTGATCCGGGGCTCGATGCAGGCGTCGACCATCACGCGCTCGTGCTCGACCCGCGTGCGGGCGAGGTACTGCGTCGAGCAGAGCTGGATGGCCTGCTCGACGCACAGGCCGTCCCAGGCCGTCTCGCAGCAGTACTCGCTGCCTGCGGTCTTGCAGACCGCATCGACGCACGCGTTGCTGCCGTTGCCGAGCACCTCCTCCTGGGGCTCGTCCTGGGCGACCTCGCCGGTGGACGGGTCGACGTGCTGGCCGAAGCCGCCCTTGCCGCCGCCGCCACCGCCGCCGCCACCGCTGCCGTCGCTGACGGTGCCGGTGCTGGGGTTGCTGATGATGGTGCCGGCGTTGCCCGCGACGGTCGTGCCGCCGGTGCCGGTGGTCGCGGGGGCCAGGGTGCCGCTCGAGCCGCCGAAGCCGCCCACGATCGTGCCCTTGCCGCCGCCACCCGAGCTGCCGCCGCCGGTGCCTGGGTCGAGGGTGCCCATGCCACCGCCGACGGTGCCGTGGCCGCCGACGACGACGTAGTGCGACGCCTTGAGCGGGCCGCCCACCTGGAGCACCGTGCGGCTACCGGGGATGTGGCGGGCCGCGACCTCAACCGCCTTGGCCACGCAGGTCGCGTCCCAGGAATCGTTGCTGGCGTTCGGCGCGCAGCAGTAGGTGAGCTCGTCGCACACCTTCTGCACGATCGGATGCGCTGGCTCGCCCATCTGCAGACCGTCGCAGCCGTGGAGAGAGCCACCGAGCTGGGTCACCGGATGGGCGCACAGGCCGGCGGTCGAACCGCCCTTCTTGTTCACCCAGACGTTGACGCTTGCGTCGAAGTCCCAGTTCGTCGCCCAGTGGTCGCCGAAGATGTCAGACCAGGCGACCGCCCACGAGTTGGTGAGCCCGGTCTGGCCCTGGCCGATCTCCCAGCGGTTGCGCCAGGGCTTCTGCCAGCCCTGCTGGTACGGCTCGGGATAGCCGTTCGGCCAGTAGCCCTCCCAGCCATTACTCCAAACGCATGGCTTGGTCGGGTCGAAGTCGGGATCCTCGGGGTCGCAGTTCACCTTGGTCGGGCGCGTGATCAGCGCCTGGGTGCCGCCGGCCACGTCGTCGTCCGCTCGGTCGCCTTCGCCCGGAGCCGAGAGGTCGGTGCAGGCGGCCGTCAGCAAGAGGGTCGCGGTGGTGAGCCAGGTGGCCGATCGAACGATCGAAGGAGAGGGTGTCACTCGCATGCCGACGCAACTAAGCACATGTCATGCCATCCCGTACAGCGTTGCTGACGTGCATGCCGGGAGCGCCAGGAACGTCATCGGGCCACGAGCCCAGGGCGAGCAGGGCGCCGCCTGCGATCCGGGTCGCGCCCGCCACGATCAAGAGCTTCACGGGCGCGCGGTGCACACGGATCCGGCGCGCCGGATCGGCGGTCGCGAGCGTCGCCGCGAACGCGGCGGCGTGGGCACAGCCGCGCCGCACGTCGTCGCCGGCATCGCCGAGCAGCCGCGCCACGAAGATTGCGTCGGGCCACTCGCGCACCACCTGGAAGCCCGCGCCCAGGCAGGCGCGGCGGAGCTCGTCGATCGTCGATGCGCTGCTCGCGCCGACCGCACCCGTGTGCACGTGGATGCCGACGGCATCGGTCCGCGCAGCTTGCACGCGTGACGATCTCTCGGTCTCGGCCGCGGCGCGCCGCAGCGCTGCGGCGACGTCGGTGGGCCGCGCGAAGCGGCGCTCGGCGGCCTTCTCGAGGCAGCGCGTGATCACGTCGTCGACCGCACCGGGCACGCGCACGTGCTGGCTGGCCAGCGGCGGCGGCTCGCCCAGGTGCATGGCCTCGACCTCCGCGGCGGTGTCGGCCTCGAACGGCAGCCGTCCGGTGAGCATCTGGAAGAGCAGCACGCCGAGCGCGTACACGTCGGTCGCCGGGCCGAGGGGCGCGCCCACGATCTGCTCGGGCGCCATGCACGCGGGCGTGCCCAGCCGCGCGCCGGTGGCCGTGAGGCGCGCGGCCTCGTCTTCCTCGAGCAGCTTGGCGACGCCGAAGTCGACCAGGCGCGGCTCCCGGACGTCGCCGCCCGCCAGCAGCACGTTGGCGGCCTTGAGGTCGCGATGGATCACGCCGCTGGCATGCGCGGCCTCGAGCCCGGCGCAGACGCCGTCCATGACGCCGACCGCATCGGCGAGCACGAGCGCACCCGCGGCGATCGTCTGCGCCAGGGTCGGCCCGTCGATCCACGCCATGGCGAAGAAGGGCCGGCCATCGTCCAGCGCCCCCGAGCCGAGGAGCGGCACGAGGTTCGGATGGCTCAACTTCTGGAGGAAGCCGATCTCCCGCTCGAAGCGCTCGATCGCCGCACGCGAGGGCGCCAGGAAACGATGCAGCACCTTGACCGCCGCGGCCTGTCCGCTGGCTTGGTGCTGCGCCCGGTAGACCGAGCCGAAGCCGCCACGCGCGCGCAGCCCCTCGATGTGCCACGCCCCGGCGAGCGCTCCCGGCACCAGATCGGTGCCGAAGAGCAGGCTGCCCTCGAGGGCCTTCGTCTCCTGGTCGCGCGCCACGGCCGGGGATGATAACAAGGTGGGTGACGTGCAGGCCGAAGACTCTAGGGCGGAGCGTTTCGAGCTGTTGCAAGAGATCGGGGCCGGCGGCATGGGCGTCGTCTACCGAGCCCTCGACCGGCAGACCGGCAAGCCGGTCGCGCTCAAGTTGATCGCCCGGCCCGACGCCCAGGCCGCCGCGCGCTTCGCCCGCGAGGCGGCCGTGCTCGCCGAGCTCGACCATCCGGCGATCGTCCGCTACATCGCCCACGGGGAGGCCGCCGATGGCCGGCGCTACCTGGCCATGGAGTGGCTCGAGGGCCAGGACCTGCGCGCGCGGCTCGTCCATGGCGTGCTCACCCTGGCCGATGCGCTCATGCTCGGTGGCCGCATGGCGGACGCGCTCGCCTTTGCGCACGCGCGCGGTGTGCTGCACCGCGATCTCAAGCCCTCCAACATCCTCTTGCCCGACGGTCAGCCGGCCGCGGCGAAGCTCATCGACTTCGGGCTCGCCCGCATCGTCGGCGACTCGGTGCGCCTGACCGGCGGCGGGGCCCGCCTGGGCACGCCCGCGTACATGGCGCCCGAGCAG
>JBKJOI010000697.1:0-11216 GCA_046595695.1 Haliangiales bacterium
CTCTACGCGCAAGCGCTCGCCGCGGCGCGCGCCCGGCTCGACAGCGGCGTCTCGCTGGCCCGGCTCTACCCGACCCTGCTGCGCGACGCGGTCAAGGCGCGCGCCGCCGAGGTCGTGCGCGGCAGCGGTTTTCCGGGTGACGCGAGCGTGCTGCCGCGGCGAGTGAACGTACCCGTGACCGACGCGCCCACGCGGGGCGAGGCCACCGCCGACGTGCGCATCGTCGTCTTCGGCGACTACGAGTGCCAGCCGTGCCGCTCGCTCCTGCGCACGCTCGCGCGGCTCGAGGAGGCTTACCCGGGCCGCATCGCGCTGGTCTGGAAGCACGCGCCGCTCGACGCGCACCCGAACGCCGTCCTGGCCGCGAGCGCCGCGACGTGCGCGCAGCGGCAGGGCAAGTTCTGGGAGTACCACGTGCGGCTCTATGCGCAGCCGCACCGCCTCGATCGCGAGCAGCTGCTCGATCACGCGGCGCAGCTCGGCCTCGACGTCGAGCGCTTCGCCGACGAGCTCGACGCCGGCGTGTGCGACCGGCGCGTGAGCGAGGATCTCGCCGATGCGCGCGCGCTCGGCATCCACGGCCAGGCGCCCATCCTGTTCGTGAACGGCATCCAGCTCACCGGCGAGAAGCCGTACGCGGCGCTGCGCGCGGTGATCGACGACGAGCTGCTCCCCGGCGTGCTCGCGCAGATGAGCGAGTAGATCAGGGCTCGGGCGCCCGCTCGATCGCCGCGCCCGCCAGCGGCGGACGCGCTGCGGTGATCACGAGCAACCCGGCGATCAGGATGCACACGCCGCCGCCGAGCGCGCCCACGCCGGGACGCTCGCCGAACGCGGCCCAGCCGACCAGCACGCTGGCCAGCACCTCCAGGTAGGACAGCACGCCGACGCGCTCGGCGGGCAGGCGGCGCAGCCCGGCGTAGAACGCGAAGCCGGGGATCAGCGTGCTGACCAGCCCGCCCAGCGCCGGGCGCACCCACGCCTCGGCGTCGGCCGGGAGCGGCACGAACGGCGCGGTCAGCGCCGCGGCCACGAGCGCCTGGTAGCAGAACATCTCGGCGTCGGTGAGGCGCGCGCCGAGCTTCTTCGCCACCAGCGTCGCCGAGGCGTAGAAGACCGCCGAGCCGGCGCCGAGCAGCACCGAATGGCGCACCAGGCCGGCGTCGGCGGCGCCGCTGGGGCCGGTCAGCAGGAGCAGCGCGGTGCCGGCGAGGGCGAGGGTGAGCGCGAGCGGCGTCCGCGCCGAGCGCGGCTCTGCGAGGAAGAATGGCGCGGCCAGCGCGAGCAGCACCGGCGCCAGGTAGTGCGAGAGCGCCGCCGGCGCGACCGCCCCCTCGTCGAGCGCGCGGAAGTAGAGCCACGAGTTGGCCGCGTTGCAGGCGCCGAGCAGGAGCACGGGCACCCAGACAGCGCGCGAGGCGCTGGCCGCGTCACGGACGCCGGCACCCGCCCCGATGCCGACTCCCGCGCGCGCCGAGCCGACTGCAGCCGGCCCCGCCGTCGCCGGTCGCGCCCGCCTCCGCCGGCCCGTCAGAAGCGCCAGGGGCAGCGCCAGGAGTCCGCCCACGAGCTGCGCGATCACCGCGGTGGCCGCGCCGCCTGCCGCGCCGCGCACCCAGATCGGCCACAATCCCCACAGCCCTGCCGCGAGCACGATGAGCCCGGCGCCGACTACACGATCGACGAGACGGTCCGCCGTACTTTGACGCGGCATGGGCCTGCATGATATCCCGGACGCGTGGAGCTCAAGTACTGGGCCGCGACCGACGTGGGTCGTCAGCGCGACCACAACGAGGATAACTTCCTCATCGACAAGAAGCTCCAGCTCTTCATCGTCGCCGACGGTATGGGCGGTCATGCCGCGGGCGAGGTGGCCTCGTCGATCGCGGTGCACGAGGTGCGCGACACCCTGCATGCCAACCGCGATCTGATCGAGCGCTTCTCGTCAGGGGATCCGACCGTACAGGCGTTCGAGATCCTGCAGATCCTCGAGCACGCCGTGCAGCAAGCGTGCGGCGCCATCAACAAGCGCGCCCAGGCCGAGCCGGAGAAGCGCGGCATGGGCACGACCTGTTCGGTGCTGCTGATAGCCGGTCCGCCTGCCTCGCCGCGCGGCTTCATCGGCCACGTCGGCGACTCGCGCATCTACCTGGTACGGCAGAAGCACGCGCACCAGCTCACCGAGGATCACTCGCTGCTGAACGAGCTCATCCGGCGCGGCAAGATCAAGAAAGAGGACATCGATAACTCGCCGTACAAGCAGTACAAGAACGCCGTCACCCGCGCGGTCGGCGTCTACGAGTCGGTCGAGGTCGACACCTTCGATCTCGACGTCCTGCCCGGCGACAACTTCCTGCTCTCGTCAGACGGCCTCTACGTCTATTTCACCGACGAGGAGATGGCCACGCTGCTCACCCAGGACTCGGTCAACGAGATCCCCAAGCACCTGATCGAGAAGTCTAACGAGGGCGGCGGACACGACAACATCACCGCGATCTGCGTGCGCATCCCCGAGGCGCAGATCTCCGACGCCGACCCGCGCGCCGAGGACCTGGCGCTCAAGCTCGAGGTCCTGAAGGGCATGCCGCTCTTCAAGTACCTCACGTACACCGAGCTGGTTCGCGTCATGAACCTGGCCGAGACGCGCGAGTTCGAGCCCCGGCAGGCCATCTTTTCCGATGGCGATCCCGGCGAAGACATGTACGTCGTGCTGAAGGGCGCGGTGCGGCTGCACAAGCACGACGCGACCATCGCCACGCTCCGGAAGGGCGCCCACTTCGGCGAGATGGCGCTGGTCGACCGCACACCACGGTCGCTCGCCGCCGTGGCCGAGGAGCCGACGCGGCTGCTCGGCATCCGGCGCAAGGACTTCTACGAGCTCATCAAGAAGGAGCCCGGCCTGTCGGTGAAGCTGCTCTGGAGCTTCGTCCAGGTGCTGGCCGAGCGCCTGCGCAAGACCACGGAAGACCTCTCGGGCGCGAAGACCGCCGGGCAGCCCGAGGACCTCACCGATGAGGCCCTCGAGGTTCTGTTCGACGAGTAGCCCGAGGCGCCGACGCGGCGCCCCCGCATGATCGAGCGTCGCGCGTCGTGTCGGAGGCGTGCGCGGTTCCGCCGACGCCAGCGCCTGTTAGAGCGGGCCGAGCGTTCAAGTCGGGATTCGCTCTGGTTTATGTATACTGCGTGTCGTGCGCCGGGGAGGATGGCCGGAGGAACCCGTGAAACGCTCGAACCGCCGCTTCGCGGCCCGCATTGTACTCGCGCTCCTGCTCCTGTCCGGCTGCGCGACCGCGGGCGCCGGTGGGGACGACGACGATGACGTGGCCGGCGGTCCCGACGCCGACGTATCGATCGAGCCCGACGGCGCGCCCGGTCAGCCAGACGCGGCGCCCGCGGTGGCGTGCGACCTGGTGACGCAGACCGGGTGTCCAGGTGGCAAGGCGTGCGATCTGGGCGACACGAACCAGACCGAATGCCGTGACGTGACCGGCAACCCGCCCGGCACCGAGATCAACACCTGCGCCGGCGAGACCACCTGCGCGTCCGGCTACGTCTGCATCGGTGACGGACCCGGCAAGACGTCGTGCATGCGCTACTGCGGCGTCGACGCCGACTGCGGTGGCGGCGTCGGCGCGCTCTGCGTGATCGACGTGATCGACGGCATGCAGATGCCCATTCCCGGCGCCCGGCTCTGCACGCAGGCGTGCAACCCGGTCGACAACGTCGGCTGCCCGACGACCTGGGGCTGCCACATCTACCAGGAGGCGGCGCCGCCGATGCGCACGCTGACCGCGTGCGACCCGCCCGGCGCGGGCGGACAGAACGCCACGTGCACCGGCAGCAACACCTGCCAGGCCGGCTTCGACTGCTACATGGTCACGCAGGCCGGTGTCACCTCGAACAAGTGTCTGAAGAACTGCAACGCGACCGCGAACGTCGGCTGCGCCGGAGTTGCCGGCACCATCTGCCAGGGGACCGGCGCGGTGCTGGGAGGCAGCGAATATGGCGCCTGCCTGTAGCCGCCGGCGGCTGCCTACCGCAGCGCTGCTCGGCGTGCTCCTCGTCGTCGCTGGCATCGGTGGCGCCGGCTGCGCGGGCGCGGGCGGCGCTGAGAAGGACAGCGCGGTCGGCGACGACGATGTCGACGCCGACACCAGCAACACACCCGACGCCGACACCAGCAGCACACCCGACGCCGACACCAGCGCAACCGCCGACGCGGGGACGATCGACGCGGACCCGGTCGGTACGCCGGACGCCGCGCCGACGTGCAGCCCGTGCCAGCTCGTCGCGCAGTGCGGCTGCGGCAACATGGAGGCGTGCGACCTCGGCGGCGCCAACCCGGCCCAGGGCACGACCGCGTGCCGGCCGGTGCTCGTGGGTGGCACGACCACCAGCACGTGCAACGCGAGCTCGAGCTGCGCGGCCGGCTACGCCTGCCTCGGTGGCGGCGCCGGGCAGCAGTCGTGCAACCGCTACTGCAGCAGCGACACCGATTGCCAGGGCGGCGGCGGCAAGTGCGTGATCGAGGTGACCTCCGCCGGCACGCCGATCCCGGGGGTGAAGGTCTGCTCGGCCAAGTGCGACCCGTTCACCGCCATGGGCTGCCCGACGGCCTGGGCGTGCCACGCGTACAGCGACGCGGCCGAGGCCAAGAACTTCTCGGCGTGCGTGGTGCCCGGCGCGGGCGGCGATGGCGCCACGTGCGCGGGCGGCGACGCGCAGTGCGCGGCCGGCTTCACCTGCGTGAACGTCGGCGGCCAGAACCGCTGCAAGAAGTACTGCGACAAGGGCGACGGCAACCCGGGCTGCCCGGGCGGCCAGACCTGCGTCGGCCTCGTCGACGCGGCCAACCAGCCGCTCGTCGTCGACAACGTCACCTACGGGGTTTGCAATTGAGCGCCGGCGCTGACGGCCGGGCCGCGTAGCCGACGGCCGGGCGGCGTAGCCCCGGCGCGCCTTCCTCAACGCGCCGGCGGCGGATTCGTGGGCGCGCGCGCCGTCAGCTTCGGCCCCGCCACCGCCGCCAGGTCGGCCTCGACCACCGCCCTGCCCTTGGCCTCGAGCGCGCCCGACTCTTTCAGGTAGTCGTACGCAGTCTCGAACATCGGCCGGGACAGCGCCTCGCTGCGCGTGATCTCACCGAGCAGGAGCGCGCGCTCGCCCAGCGAGTGCATCTTCGGCGTGAGCTCCTTCTTGCTCGCGCCCGGATGGCCCGCCGCCGCGCACACCGCGATCGCATACGTCTCGAGGTAGCTGGCGATGAGCCCCGCGAGCACTGGCAGGTCGCGCCCGCCGGCCAGCGTCGCACGCACCCGCCCCGCCTCGCGCACCACCAGCCCGAGCCGCTCGAACGTCGCGAGCGTCTCGGCGAACGCGGTGTCGAAGCCCTTGCCCGGCCGGAAGATGAGCTCCTTCTTGAGCACCCGCGACGCCGCCAGAGCGCGCCGCTTGAGCTCGGGCTCCTCCACGTCGCTGCCGGCCGCGCCGAGCGCGCGCGCCACGATGGCCAGGTCGGCGACCGCATGGATGAGCGTGTTCTTGTAGTACTCGAGCCGCGGCCGCCGCTCGGGCGGCACGACCACGAGCGCGTCCTCGCCGCTGCCGCGCACGTCGAGATCGCCGTTCGACGACAGCCGCGCCAGCGAGGTCGCGACCGCGTTCTCGAAGTCGTCCTGGATGGCCACCGACCAGCGCGCTCCGCCCTCGGCCACGCGACTCTTCAGCCAGCGCACGCGCCGCATGAGCTCGCGCTCGGGCAGCGCGCGATCGCCTGTCGCCAGCGCTGCCGCGGCGATGAGCGCGCTCGGCATCACCGCCGTCGTCGACGCGATCTCCCAGGTCACCCGGTGCGCGAGCCGCGCCACCGCGCGCCGGCGTGCCACCACGTCCTCGCCGGGATCGCCGAGCGCCTCGCTGAGCGCGAACGGCGTGCCGATCTGCAGCTCGATGCGGCCGTAGCGCGCGCCCAGCACGCGCCCAGCGCGCAGGAGCGAGCCCAGGCTCTCCTTCTCCTTCTTGGCCCCGGCGGCCTCGGCCTCGTAGCTCTTCTCCTCGATGACCTTCTCGTAGCTGATCGCGATCGGCACCGCCTGCGCATGCGGCGCGTCGCCGTCGAGCACCGCGTCGGAGCACACCGTGAGCAGCCCGTAGCGCGGCGACAGCAGCTTGCCGGTGCGGCTGCGCCCGCCCTCGATGAAGAACTCCACCGAGAAGCCGTCCTTCATGAGCCGCCGCACGTAGGCCTCGAAGACCGCCGCGTACAGCTCGTCGCCCTTGAACGAGCGGCGCAGGAAGAACGCCGCAGTGCGCCGGAACAGGAAGCCCATGGGGAAGAACTTCAGGTTCGAGCCGGCCGCCACGTGCGGCGGCACCAGCCCGCGCACGTAGAACACGTACGACAGGATCAGGTAGTCGATGTGGCTCTTGTGCGACGGCAGGAGCACGAGCGGCCCGCGCCGCGCCGCCTCGCGCACCCGCTCGATGCCGGCCTCGTCGACGTCGATGCCCTCGTACATGCGCTCGAAGACGATGGCGAGCCCGCGCCGGAACACGGTGAACGCCCAGCGCCGCGGGTAGGCCGCGATCTCGCGCAGCAGCTTGTCGGCGCGTACCACCAGCGCGTCGCGGTTCTGGCCGCGCGCGACCATGTCGTCGACCTTGGCGACCAGGCGGCGCGAGCGCATCACGTCGAGGCGCAGGCGGCGCGCGCTCTTCACCGGCGGCCCCATCAGCACGCGCCGCTCGCACTCGATCGCGCCCGAGGCGGCGAAGCGCAACGAGCGCGCCAGCGCGTCGTCCGAACGGTCGCCGGCTTCCTCGAGGAACCTGGCCAGATCGATCGGCTCGGCGACCTTCACCTGGGTGTCGCGGTAGTGCCAGAAGAACTGCACCGCGGCGCGGAAGCGCCCGGGCGCCTCGGGCTCGCCGAAGACCGCGTCACGCAGCCCGAGCTCGCCGGGCACGCCCTTGCGCCGCACCGCCACCTGGCCGAGCACGAGCATCATGGGTACCAGCTGCACGGCGCGCCCGTCGCCACGCGCCGCGATCACGCGCTGCGCGCGCAGCAGCGCCTCGAAGAAGCGGCCGCGCACGCGCGTCGCCTCCGAGGGATCCACGCCCCACAGCCGCGAGGGACGCAGGAACAGCAGCACCGCCTCGTCCTGCTCGACCAGGCGCGCGACCGTGGCCTCCTCGGGCTCGAGGCGCGCGCCGCGCGCGAGGCGCCAGATGCCGACCAGCAGCTGCAGCGTGACGCGCAGCGGCCAGAGCAGGATCGTGCGCACGCCACCGTTGGCGAAGCGGGCGAGCGGCAGGCCCGCGCGCGCCAGCGCGAAGCCCAGGTACAGGTAGGTCATGTACGACACGGCGGGCAGCACGTACACCACCGGCCCGCGCGCCGCCGCCTCGCGGATCCGCTTCACGTCCTCATCTGCGAAGTTGATGGCCGCGAAGATTCGGCGGTAAAATAGGCGCAAGACAGCGCCTGGTCGGTCGACCATGGCTGCACGTTGGTCCACGCGCGTCGGCATCTACGGGGCGGCATCCTAGCAGCCCTGGTGCGCGGTACGGGAGTTGCTCTTCTCCACGTCGCCGGAGAGGACTGTCGAAAGGCAGGGCTGAGCAAATGCGGGAAATCATTCACGGTCGATCAGTTTCGCGTTTTCGGTCATTGGGGTGCGCAGTCCTGTTCGTGGGTCTGTGGGCCCTGCCGGCTTGCGATTGTGGGGGCTCCGCCGGTGGTGGCGCGACCATCCCCTGCGCCGTCGAGCAGGATTGCCCACCTCCACTCACGTGTGACGAGAGCAAGGGCGTCTGCGCACTCGCCGGTGACGGCGGCAGCTTCACCTGCCAGCCGCCGCTGCCTGGGTGCCCTTGCGCCGCCGGCGATCCCGCGATCCAGGGTTGCATCACCGCCAGCACCGATCCGTCGATCGCCGCGAGCTGCGAGGGCGGCCTGTCGGTGTGCACCGCGGGCGTCTACGGCGCGTGCGTCGCGCAGCCCGACTTCAACTGCGAGAGCGTCGGCGTGGCCTCGGGCGACTTCGATCTCACGCCCGAGAACTCGGATCAGCTGACCACCGGCCCGGAGGGCGAGCTCATCCTCGATCCCGACGTGCAGCAGGTCGCGTTCGGCTTCCTGTGGGTGGCGAACACCGGCGAGAACACGGTCTCCAAGATCGACATCGAGACCGGCCGCGAGGTCGCGCGCTACGCGTCGGTGCGCAACTCGAACGCGCTCGGCGTGCCCACGGTGCCTATCGGCGGCGTGAACGGCGATCAGAACCAGGGCAACTGCGCCAACTGCCCGTCGCGCACGGCCATCGACTTCAACGGCGACGCCTTCGTCGCCAACCGCGCCTTCGGCGACCAGGCGACGGTCACCAAGTTCGGCAACGAGTCGGCGGCGTGCGTCGACCACGACGGCAACGGCGTGATCGATACCTCGGTCGACGTCGACGCCGACGGCATCATCGACGTGAACGATCCGGGCGAGTTCCTCGCCGAGGCCGACGAGTGCATCATCTGGACGGTCCCGGTCGGCAACAACAACGGCGTGGCGCGCGCGCTCGCCATCGACGCCGGCGGCCCTGACGGCGAGAACGGCAACGTCTGGGTCGGCCTGTTCAACGAGCGCCGGCTCATCCAGATCAGCGGCGAGACCGGCGCGCCCATCATCGGCGCGGGCGGCCAGCCGGTCTCGGTCGCGCTCTCCGACGGCGCCGAGTCGATGCAGCCGTACGGCGCCATCGCCGACGGCGGCGGCAACATCTGGGCGACCGGCCTGTTCGGCGACAACGACACCGTGTACATCGCCAAGGTGAACGGCGTGGGCGCCACGCTGACCGCGCTCTACGCCGTCCCCGACGACGCCGACGGCTGCTCCGAGGGCTACGGCATCACCATGGACATCGACCAGAACCTCTGGATCGGCGGCTACACCTGCAAGGACGCCAAGCGCTTCGATCCGCAGACGCTCGAGTGGGTGCGCGTGGATCGCAACGCCGAGAGCGAGACGCGCGGCATCGCCACCGACATCGACGGCAACGTCTGGGTCGCGTACACCGATGGCCGCGTCGGCCGCTACAAGATCGCCGACGTGGTCGCGATGGGCAGCGCCGCACCCGGCACCATGTTCGACCTGCCCGCGCTGCCCGGCGGCGACGTCAACTCCACCATCGGCGTGGGCATCGACCGGAACGGCGCCTGCTGGGCGGTGTCGCGCAACGACGGCGACGCGGTCGGCACGGCCACGCGCATCAAGCCCGACGGCACCATGCAGAGCTTCCCGGTGGGCAAGAGCCCGTACACGTACTCCGACTTCACCGGCTTCGGGCTGCTCACCGTGGTGCGCCCGACCGGCTTCTGGCGCGGCAACATCAAGGGCTGCGCGGCGCCCGACGCGAAGAGCGACTGGAAGACGCTCAACTGGGGCGAGATCGAGCCTGCGGGTACCTCGGTGACCATGCGCCTGCGCGTCGCCGACACCGTCGCGGGGCTGCCCGCTGCGCCCTGGTTCGGACCGTTCGACGTCTCGCCGATCGATCTCGACGCGGTCGGTGTGCCCGACGCGATCTACATGCAGGTCGAGGCCGCCCTGTCGACCAGCGACGCGGCCGCCGAGTCGCCGATCTTCACCGGCTTCAACGTGACCTTCGACTGCCCCGGCGCCGAGCCGGTGCCGTAGCGGCCGCGCGCCGCGCCCGCTACTTACCCGAAGCCCCTCATCAGGAAGAAGATCCCGACCGCCGCGGCCACCGCGAGCGACAGGATCAGCGTCACCACCAGCCACAGGCGCGTGCTCGAGCCGCGCTTGACCGGCTGCATGATGTCGGCGCGCTGGCCCTTCTGCAGCACCTGCGGAGCCACCGGCGCAACGCGGTCGGTCTTCTGCGCGCCGAGCGCCTGCGGGACGGCGTCGGGCCGCGGCGTGTTGCCCTGGAAGAGCGTGGTCGGGCCGTCGGTCTCCTCGCGATCGAGCGCCGAGGCGACGACGAGCGGCGTGCCCTTGCCGCCCTTGCCGCCGGGAATCGGCGGCGGCGAGCGGCCGGGCGGCTCCGCAGCGGCACTCGGCGCGGGCGCCGCGGCGCGGCCGGGTAGCCCGGAGGCCGACGCGAACGCCGACAGCGGCACGAGCCCCTGCGACAGGCACTTGTCCCAGGCCTCGGCGAGCGCGGCCTCGGCGTCGTTGCCGTTCGCGTAGCGCTTCTTGGGGTCGTGCGCGAGCGCGCGCAGCGTGATCGCCGCGAGCAGCTCGGGGATCGAGGGATCGTAGACGCGCGGCGACTGCGGCTCGGCCTTGAGCACGAAGCCGTTGGTGGTCTGGGTGTCGGGGCCCTCGTAGGGCACGCGGCCAGAGAGCAGCTCGTAGAGGCAGGCGCCCCAGGCGAACACGTCGGCCTGCACGGTGTACGTGCCCTCGCGGATGGCCTCGGGCGGCGCGTAGCCGGGCGTGCCCATGAAGATGCCGACCTGGGTGAGATCCGAGTCGGGCATGCGGGCGATGCCGAAGTCGGCGAGCTTCCAGCGGTTCTCCCCGGCGTGCAGCACATTGGCCGGCTTGACGTCGCGGTGGACGATGCGCTCCTTGTGCGCGCAGCCGAGCGCACTGGCCAGGTCACGCGCCGCCTGCACCGCCTGCCCGAGCGGCAGGCGCGTGCGATCGAGCCGGTCGGCGAGCGTCTCGCCGGGCAGGTACTCCATGACCAGGAACGGCGCGTCGGCCTCGATGCCGACGTCGAAGATGGTCACGATCGCCGGGTGCGCGATGCGTGCGGCCGCCTTGGCCTCGCGATCGAAGCGCTCGAGGAAGGCCTTGCGCACGCCGCGCCCGAGCTGCGCGGTGCCGACGATCGTCTTGATCGCGACCGTGCGGTCGAGCAGCGGGTCGCGCGCCTTGTAGACCACGCCCATGGCCCCGCGGCCGATGACGTCCACGATCTCGTAGCGGCCGATCACGCGCGGGACGTCCCGCTGGGCGGGCACCTCGACGGGCGCCACGCCCCGCAGGCGCGTCTTCGTGCGTGGTCGATCGTCGACGGTGGTCATGACGCGACGGCACGACCACGGTAACACGAAAGGTTTAACGGCCGTGCGCGAATTAGCTCGGGAATCATGGTGGTGGGATCATCTCTCCGGCGCTTGGGCCGGCGCTTGGGCCGGCGCTTGGGCCGGCGCTTGGGCCGGCGCTTGGGCCGGCGCTTGGGCCGGCGCTT